>JANOKE010001068.1:0-1864 GCA_031419135.1 Gemmatimonadaceae bacterium | reverse complement strand
CCCTTCTGGTCGCCCGACTCCCGGACCCTCGGCTTCTTCAGCGATGGGTTTCTGATGGTGCGGGATGGCAATGGCGCAGTGCGACAGCTCTGCCCCGCCGTCGAGCCAACCAGTGCCGATTGGGGGAGCAAGAATGTCATCGTCTTCGCCCATCGCCTTGGCATTTCCACGGTGAGCGGCGATGGCGGTACGTGCCAACTCGTCGTACCGCGGGGGACCGGTACACTGCTCAAAGTGGCAATGCTTCAGGATGGTGAACGTTTCGTCTATGCCATACGCGAAAGCGATAGTCTGCGGGTCGCGCGCCTGGACGGCACCACGCTCGCGATACTGCCGCTGCGGGCTCGCGAGGTTCAGTTCGCGCCGCCACGCTGGCTCGCGTTGACAAACTTGCAGGACGCGCGAACGCTGGACATGCAAGAGATGGACTGGACGTCGCTCACACCGCGTGGACCACGCACGCAGTTGCTGAGCGACATGCGTGCAGCTGGCGGTGAGATGACCCTGGCATTCGGGGGCGACGCGATGGTGTACCTGCCCGGCACCTTCGACCTGCCGTACCTCGAGTACGACGCCAACGGCAAACTGCGTGACTCCGTGCGCGTCAACGGCACGTGGACCATCGATATTCATCGGTTCGGACCCGCGGTGACCAAGGTTGCGGTGGGTGGTAACCTCAGCGGGCTGTGGCTCTACGACCTGGAATCCGATCGCGAGACGCGTTTGATCGTTCGCGATTCCGGCGGCCCCGCCCGTCGTATGTTGGGTGCGACCTTTCCGCTGTTCAATCGCGACGGTTCGCGGCTCGTGTACGTGGTGCTCCGAAACGACTATTGCGATGTCGTCGTGAGAGATCTCGCGACGGACGTGGAGCGCCCCACCGTGCGCATGCCGCGTGAGGGTGTCTGTCCGAAGCTGCTGGCCTGGTCGGGAGATGAACGCGAGATCCTCGCCGAATCCGACTCCGTCCTGCGCATGATCCCGCTGAATGGCACACCGTCTCGAGTGGCTGTGGCGCGCCCCGGCCGGGTGTTGGACGCAAGCATGTCACCGGACTGGCGGACGATCGCCTATGCATCTGATGAATCGGGGCGCGCAGAGGTCTACGTACGAGCGATCGATGGCGGGACCGCGACGCGCCTCTCGCAGACTGGTGGCCGTTGGCCGCGTTGGGGTACCACGAACGGCCTGCTGTATTTCATGGCGCCCGATGGGCACGTGCTGGTGACCAACCCATCGGCCAGTGCGGTGGCGCGTGCGCCTGATCCGCGCGTGCTGTTCGCCGTGACCAGCGCGCAACAAGGGGTGTTCGACGATCGCGGCGTCGGCTTCTCAATGCTGGGCAACGGCGAGCGGTTTTTCGTGCGACAATCTCCTGCCGCGCCAGCATTGCGATTGGTGCGCCCGTGGGCGCAACTGCTGCGTCGCGCCGACTCGGCGCGAGTGATCACCACGCCGTAGTGAGCTGCAGCGATCGGACCGCTGGCATCTGGTGGCGCTCGTGACGCTTGATTCCCGCGGAGAAACGCAACGCCCAGCAACAGCGGCAGATCCGCGCGCAACAGAAGGGTACCGATCGCGATTGACATCAGAATTCAATTGGACTAAGCTTAGTCCATATGAAAACGGTCAACCTCCACTACGCAAAGACCAACTTGTCGCGCCTCGTCGAGGAGGCCGTGGCGGGTGACGACATCGTGATCGCCAAAGCCGGTAAGCCCATGGTGCGGCTCGTCCGCGTTGCTGTGTCCGACGCACCACGCGCCCTCGGTCAGCTCGCCGGCAGCGTCGTCGAAGCTGTCGATTGTTGGGGACCGGATTCCGAGATCGAAGCGTTGTTCTACGGCGAGCCCGCTGAACCGAA
>JANOKE010001067.1:0-1023 GCA_031419135.1 Gemmatimonadaceae bacterium | reverse complement strand
CCAAACGTTTTCGTCGTGGGCGACTTGTGCACGCTGCTGCGACCCGATGGTAGTCCGGTTCCGGCGGTTGCGCCCACGGCCAATCAAACGGGTCAGCATGCGGCGCGCATGATCCTCGCCACCCTTCAACGTGGCGCGCGCACGCCGTTTCGTTACGTCCACAAGGGCGACCTGGCGACGATTGGGCGACACAAGGCGGTCGCCGCGTTCGGGAGACTCCATGTGAGCGGATATCTCACCTGGTTTCTCTGGCTCTTTGTCCACCTCATGTATCTGGTAGGCTTCCGCAATCGCGCCGTCGTGCTCGTCCAGTGGGCATACGCGTACGTCACGTACCAGCGCGGGGTGCGGTTGATCGCCGGCACATGGCGCCGCCGAAGCCCGGTCGCTGCGGTCGACGAGCCAGCGGTCGTCGACCGGGTGCACATCAATTCGCGTTTGACCGCGATGCCCAACCCTCGCTAAGCTTCATTCACCACAATCCAGGTACTGGTATCACCGAGGCGACGCCGCTTCCCACGTCCGCAACACTTCAATTCGGGTTCATGGCGATCGAGTCGTTGAGCGAATGCGAGTCGCTGCCCGTGCCGACTGATGCGGCCTCTCTCGCGCTCGACCTGGAGCGCACGGCGCGCGAGCTGGCGACGATCATTCAACTGTCACCGTCGACAGTCCGTATCGTCGATCTGTCTGGTCGCATTGTACGCACGAACGCGAACGCTCACGGCGAGTATGGCGTGCAGTCGCCGGACACGGTTCGTGAACTGTGGGAACGCGACCAACCGCGTCACTTGGAGGACGATCGACCTCTGGCGTTTCTCGAGTGCCCCGCCATGCGCGCGCTCGCCGGCATTACCGTTCGGGGCGAGCTGCTCTCGGTATGTGGTCTGCACGTCGAGTCGCCGCGCGTGCTGGAAAGTAGTGCCGCGCCCATGGTGGACGCGGCCGGACGGGTCACCGGAATCGTGCTGATCGATCGCGACGTCACCGAAAGCCGACGATTGGAGCGCACACTCGACGGGG
>JANOKE010001066.1:0-1824 GCA_031419135.1 Gemmatimonadaceae bacterium | reverse complement strand
TCTCACCACCAGTACATAGGGCATCCGCGCATACACGCCGCGTGGATCGTCGTACGTCAACAGCACGCCCATCTGCTGTATGATTTCGCGCCCCAGTCGCTGCGCCGGCCCGCTTCCTGACAGCATGGCTTCGCCCAACGCGGCGACGGGTGGTGACTTCCGCTCGAACATCTCGGTGAGCAATTCGGTTGTGCGCTTGCTCCGCGGATACTCCTTGATGTCGTAATCGCCGGTGATTGCGGCAAGTCCGGCGGCGCTCTTGATGGCGACATCGAGTCCGCCAATCGAATCCACCAGCCCAATGCGCATCGCGTCGGTTCCCGACCACACCCGTCCCTCGGCGATCGCGGACACCGAATCGGGCGACAGACGCCGTGCGGTCGCCACACGATTGATAAACGCGGCGTACACCGCATCCGTGCCGCGCTGCAGGATGGCCAGCTCGGCGTCGGTCCGGGGGCGGGTGAGCGTGAAAATGTCCGCGTAGCGGCCTGTCTTCACCGTGTCGAACGTGACGCCGTTTTTCGACGCAAGGCCCTTGAGATTGGGCACCAGTGCGAACACGCCAATGGAACCGGTGATCGTGTTTGGCTGGGCGAAGACACGCGAGGCGGCGGTCGAAATCCAATAGCCGCCACTGGCCGCCACGGTTCCCATCGAGACGACCATCGGCTTCGTGCGACGAATCAGCGCCAGCTCGCGCTGGATTTTCTCGGACGCGATCGCGCTGCCACCAGGACTGTTCACACGCAGCACGACCGCCCGCACCGACGCATCGGCGCGCAGACGCCGCAGTTCCCGCGCCATGCCGTCGCCCCCGATGCTGCCGGGCGCGCCCTGACCATCCACGATATCGCCCTCGGCGTACACCACGGCAATACTCTGCTTCGCGCCGAACGTGCGCGCGCGGGCCGTTGCGATAGGCGCGTAATCCTCGAGCGAGACCTGCGGGAGCGTGGGGAGGTTGAGCATCGTGGCCACATCCTTGGTGCCACTATCCGGTTCCGCCGGCGCATCGAACGACCCCTTGTTGCGCACGCCGGCCAGGAGTTCCAGATCGGCCAATACCTCATCGAAATATGCCACCCGGTCCACGAGGCGTGCCGACTTCGCATCGACCGGCAGGATGATGCCCTGCGCATCCACCAGCGTCTGCAGCGCGCTGGTATCGACCCCGCGAGACTCGGCGATGCCACGTTTCACCTCACTCCACATTTCGGTCAGATACGTGCGCGTCTGCAGCCGATTCTCCGGACTCATGTTCGCACGGGTGAACGGTTCGACCGCCGCCTTGAAGCGTCCCACGCGGCTCACCTGCACACCGATGCCGTACTTCTCGAGCAGGCCCGCAAAAAACACCTGTTCCGACGCCATCCCCGGCAGCAGGAGTGCGCCGAATGGGTCGAGTGTGACCACCGACGCAGCCGACGCGAGGTAGTAGTCGCGCGTGTCCGGATTCACGAGGTAGGCATGCACCGGTTTTTTCGACTTCCGGAAGTCGGCGATGGCCATTCGCAATTCGCGAAGCGCCGCATACCCTGAACCGTAGCCGCTGGGATTGATCGTGCCGCGGATCAGCACCGCGCTGATGTCGTCGTCGCCAGCTGCTGCGCGGAGCGATAAGATCGCGCCACGCAGCGGCAACGTGTTCTGGCCGCCGGCGAAGAGCGCGTCGTCGAGTACGGAGCGGCGTTCCGATCTCGTTGGCGCATCGACCAAGGTCTGCTCGAGATCCACGATGAGCACGGATCCATGCCGAACGGTCGTGGGCTTGTTGCCTCCCGCTGCCGCGGCGATGCCGACGAGCAGAATGAAGCCACCAAC
>JANOKE010001065.1:0-2562 GCA_031419135.1 Gemmatimonadaceae bacterium | reverse complement strand
GAGATCCTCGAACGGGCCGCCGCCGAACTACGACGCGCTGCGTCGTGATTGACTGTTCGCCGGATCAGTCTTCCGACGCTCGTAGTTTACGTAGGCCGGCTCGTACATCGCCGAGTTGATCGCTTCTGCGAGATCCGCCGGTTCGGCGCGGCGGGCCAGCCCACGCCGGAACGCAATCGTGGCCACCGCCATCGCGATGGCATGTGACACCTCGCGAATGCACGCGAGATCGGGGAAGATCCGGCCCATGGCCAGATCTTCCTCGGTCACCATGGCGGCCAGTGTTTTCGCCGAAACGGCGAACATCTCGTCGGTGACGCGAGACGACTCACTGACGAACACGCCAAGCCCGACGCCTGGGAAGATATAGGCGTTGTTGCCCTGCCCCGGGACGTGCGTGCGGCCAGCACGCGTCACGGGAGCAAACGGGCTGCCGCTGGCAAAAATAGCGCGTCCATCAGTGGCCTCGTACGCTTGCTCGGCGGTGCACTCTGCCTTGGACGTGGGATTGGACAGCGCGAGCACGATAGGGCGCTCGTTCAATCGGGCCATCGCGCTGAGCACCTCGGCGGTGAACATCCCGGGTGTTCCCGACACGCCGATGATTGCCTGCGGCTTGAGTGTTTCGACTGCGGTCAACAGGTCGGCAATGGGTGGATGCACATGCGCGTAGCGCTGCTTGTGATCGGCCAAATCCGCGCGTGAATGCACCACCAGTCCCTGGGAGTCAACAAACCAGCACTGTTGCCGTGCCTTCGCCTCGGAGACGCCCGATTCCATGAGTGCTTCCACCACCAGGTCCCCAATGCCGATGCCCGCTTCGCCCGCGCCGAGAAACAGCAGGCGCATATCGGTAAGCGGCGCGCCCGTGAGACGTGTGGCTGAAAAAAGGCCCGCCAAGGCCACTGCTGCCGTGCCCTGCATATCGTCGTTGAACATGCAAATGCGATTCCGCCAACGCTCCAGCAGTCGAAAGGCATTGTGGTTTCCAAAGTCCTCGAATTGCAGGCAGGCACGCGGGTAACGCCCCTGCACGGCTTCGACAAATTCATCCACCAAGGCATCATACGCGGGGCCGCGCAGCCGCGGGGTGGCACGCCCCACATACGACGGGTCTTCGCGCAACGTGATGTTCTCGGTACCGACGTCCAGCGTGATCGGCAGGCACAGCGAGGGCGGCATTCCGGCGCACGCGGTGTACAGCGTGAGTTTCCCAATCGGGATGCCCATGCCGTTCGCGCCCAGATCGCCGAGACCGAGAATGCGCTCGCCGTCGGTCACCACAATCATGCGCACGTCGTCCTGGGGCCAATTACCCAACACGTCCGCGATCTTGCCCTTGTCTTCCGGTGTGATATAGAGGCCGCGACTCCGGCGGAATATGCGCCCAAAATCCTGGCACGCCTGGCCCACCGTTGGCGTATACAGGATCGGCATGAACTCTTCGAGATGGTCGGTGACCAATCGGTAGAACAGGGTGACGTTGCGATCATGCAGCGATACGAGGTAACTGTATTGCTCCAGCGGCGTTGGCTTGGAACGCACCCCCGGCAGGAGGCGAGCGAGTTGCTCCTCCATCGTCATCACGCGCGCCGGAAGCAGCCCGCGCAGGCCAAGCGCGTCGCGCTCAACGTCGGTGAACGCCGTGCCCTTGTTGAGCACCGGATCGTTGAGGATATCGGCGCCACGCTTGGGCCGGGTCAAATCGTTCAAGGCGACTCCTGAATGACGGTTGAACCGTGGAATCTCTACGATCACTGGCGCAGATCAAGCGCTGACGCATCATTCGGCATGTTTGCGTCCATCCAACCCATCGTGCTGGTCGGCGGTCGGAGCCTGCGTTTTGGCCGCGACAAGCTGCGTGAGCCTGTTGGCCTTGGTGGTTCGGAATGGCTGGTGGATCGACCGATTCGTGCCCTGCGCCACGTGTTCGGGGAGCGCGTGGCAGTGGTTGGTGCATGCGATCCAGAAGTGGCCGCGCGCGCCGATCTGGTCATCCCCGATCGCTACCCCGGTGTGGGCCCGGTCGGCGGCATTCTCTCCGCACTCGAACACTCCGCCAACGACGTATTCGTTCTGGCAGGCGATCTGTCAGCGATCACGTCGACGAGCGTGTGGGCAATTCTCAACGCCGCGCTTGTGTCAAACGCCTGGGTGGTGCTGGGGGAGGCCGGTGGAGTGCAGCCGTGCATTGGACTCTACCGTCAGGCGGTACGGCCGCTGTTCGTGGAGCGATTGCGGGCTGGCCGACGCAGCGTACATGATCTCGTATCGGCGGAGCGATTGCTGCTCGTGCCGATCGGCGTGGACGAGGCGCGCAACGTGAACACGCTGGATGAGCTGGGGACGTAGCGGCATTGATCCGCCTTTCTGCGCATTTCTATTGCATTTCTACTGCATTTCTACCGCAGGGGACGCTGGGGACGCGGAGAACAGCGTGGTGACGTTACAGCAGGCTACTCAACGAACTGCGTGAACCATATGGTTGAATGCGTTGTGGAGTCCATCGCGCAGTGCGAGTTCGAATAATGTGGAATTTCACTACCGTAGAGCCGCCACACG
>JANOKE010001064.1:0-3961 GCA_031419135.1 Gemmatimonadaceae bacterium | reverse complement strand
CCAGCGTTTCCTTCACCGCTCGGGGCGCCATGAGCGCGCCGAGTTGGTCACTGTACAATGCGTAGATCGCCGCCTTCTTGTCGCGAAAGTGCTGAAGGACTTTCGGCACCAGCGGGTTCTGCTGACAAAACCCGCGATACTGCCGGTCGCGCACGCGAGTGATGCGCAGCGACGTATCGGGCGTAGCGTACGACGCGTCGATGGCGCCAGCGAAATCGAAGTCATACGCGATCGGCATGTTGGTGCCGGTGGGGAGCGCCACCAGTTCCGCGTTGTGCAAACCACCAAACGAGAAGTCCGTATTGCCAATCATGTACTGAAACAGATACGCGAGAGTGGCCTGGTCGCCGTCCAGGTCGTCGGACGTGGCACCCAGCACTTTCATGATCTTGCCGTTCAGGGCCGCGGCCACGTGCGCAGGGTCTTCCACAATGAATGCATACTTCGTGGCTTCAACCTTGGCCGTAGCGCTGTCGACATAGGTCATGCGCAGCAAACGTACCTGATGGCTGACCGGTGTGAGGAGCCGATAGATTCGATAGAGCTGGAACTCCTGCAGGACGTACTGCTCGTAGTTGGACATCCCCTTGCAGTAGCCCACCAGTTTCGGCTCGTCGAGATCGTGGAACACGCTGCCTTTGGCGTCCTTGTTGACGAAGTTGAGCCGGATCGGCGGGAAGTCGCAGTTCTTGAGCCGCCAGATGCCGCGCGTGCGCGCGCGTACTGGCACCACGCGCTTGCCCGATTGCGAGTTGGTATCGTCATAGCTGAGCGTCGCGGCGTGCCACGGTGCCTTGTCACCCTTGTCTTTCCTGATCGCCTTGATGTTCGTCGTAAACGTGACCTCCATCAGCGACTGACTCCGGAACAACGGCGAGTTGGGCAACTTGGCCACTTTCGGCGTGGTGTCGGATGTCGCCTTGGCGCTCTTCTTCGCCGAGTCGCTCTTGGCGGCCTTGGGGGGCTTGCCCTTTGGCGGTGTGCCCTGCGCCGACATGGCGTGCGGCGGGATATGCGCCACCGCCAGCGCGGACAGCAGCGCAACACGCAGGAGAATTCCGGAACGGTGGCGCATCAGGACAACTCCGCGTTGGTGACGAAGGTCGAACCGGCGGTGCGCACGAGCGTCAGCAGCTCCTCCGGCGTGGTTTTCCTGCGCAACTGCACATGATACTCCACAACAGTGATACCATCCGTTTGCTCAATCACGCCAACGCGCCACTGCTTGGTGTACTCCTGCAGCCGTACTTCAACCGCGCGACGCATGTTCCCTTGATCGCCGGTCGTAATGCGCAGACGCAACTCTTCCGACACCGTCGATGGTTCTTCGCCCGTGGCATTGGCGCGCTTCCACGCCCGCTCGGCCACTCCCTCCAACTGCTCGCGCGACATGTTCCGGAATACTTCGTCGTCGATGCGGGCAACGAACGTGCCCGTGCGCGCCAATTGCTTCGCGCGCTTGAGACGCTTTTCGGCGATCCGACCGTCGAGTTCCACCGGTGCACTGCCGAAATCGGTGAACCAGAGCGCCAACGAGACCGCATTGAAGCCGATCGACATGACCGTCGCCACCGGCAAGTTCACGGCCGACGCCAGGCCGATGGCGGTAGCGAGAAACACGTATACCGCATCTTTGCTGTCTTCGAGCGTGTTGCGGAATCGCACAGCAGCCACGATACCCGCCAAACTGAATGCCAAGGCAACGCTGTACTTCACCAGCAGCACGATTCCCGCTACGACCGCGGGCAGGACCACCAGCAACTGCACGATCGACTGCTGGTAACCGCGCTTGGCGCGCGTGAGCTGATACACCCATGCCACCGGGAGCGACAATAGCACGGCGGCCAGAATGGCAACGGCCACACTGATCGCCAAACTGCCTTCGTCGAGCTGAATGACCGGATTGCTTCGTGAGGTCACTTCCTCCGTACCACCCATCAGCGCCTCGAGCGAGACGGGGATCGCGGCGTTGTTGCGCGGGAGCCAGCGCCAGACCGCCGTCACGCCACCCACCAGAACCACGTAGTACACGATAGCCCGCACGATCAGCCGCGTGGCGGCATTACTCTGGAACGACGAGTCGGACACGCACGATCTCCGGACTGAAAGCTATGATCCCCGCGCCACGGCGAGTGCTGTGGAGTATGACAAGTATCGTGCAGGCCCGCGCTTCCCGCCATACACAAATCCACACGATGCCCTTCGCAGCGATACCGACCGTCACGCAGTGCCGCTTGCCGCGCACGGGCCCGCCCACCAATTTCGCCCGATGACACGAGATACCCTGCGCTCGACCAGTCTCGCGCTGGTGCTCGCCCTCGCTGCCGTTGGTGGCGTTGAATGCACCGCGTCTGCGGCGCCTGCCCACTCGATTTCCAGCGCACCGACGCGCGACGCAACCCGCCCCTCGCTGATCGTGCTCATCGTTATCGATCAGTTTCGCGCCGACTACCTCCAGCGATTCGGATCGCAGATGACTGGAGGCCTCGCGCGACTCATGCGGGAGGGGGCCTGGTTCACCGACGCGCATCACGACCACGCGATCACGGAAACGGCCCCTGGGCACGCCACGTTGTTGTCGGGACGCTTCCCGCGCTCGACGGGCATCATGATGAACAGTATCGGTGTGGACGACGTGACGGCCCCGCTCCTTGCAAATGGCTATGGACCAGGCGCATCACCCCGCCGGTTTGTCGGGACAACATTGGCCGACTGGATGCGCACCGCCGACGGCAAAACACGCACGCTGTCGGTCTCCATGAAAGATCGCGCCGCTATTCTCCCCAACGGCCGCGCGCCCAGCGATGTGTACTGGTATTCGCCCGACGGACGTTTCGTGACCAGCAGTTTTTATCGCAAGTCCCTCCCCGACTGGGTGAAGTCTTTCAATGATCGACAGGTGCCGGCCACCTACGCCGGCAAGCATTGGACCCTGCTGCTGCCTGACAGTGCCTATCACGAACGGGACAGCGTCGAGATCGAAGGGGCGGGACAGCAATTCATGTTTCCGCATCTCATGCCCGACGATCCGTTCGACGCCGTGAACCTCGTGCGCGCGTCGCCGTACATGGACGACATCACTGCTGCGTTCGCCCTCGCCGGCGTGCGCGGGATGGAATTGGGGGCGACGTCACGCACCGATCTGCTCACCATTTCGCTCTCCACAACCGACCTCGTGGGGCACCGCTATGGTCCCGATTCGCGCGAGATCCACGATCAGGTGCTGCGAGTGGATCGTGTGATCGGCCGCTTTCTCGATTCGCTGTACGCCATGCGTGATTCAGCGACCGTGACGGTCGTGTTGACATCCGACCACGGGGTGGGACGCATTCCGGAACTTGCGGCAACTACGGTCACCCCAATGCCCGTGCGCGTGACGTTGGAATCGGTGCTGCCCGCCGTGCGCGCGCGGCTGCGCGCGGCCGGTATTGATACCAATGCATTCGTCATGGAACAGAACATCGTGCAGCTCGATCGCGCCGCGTTCCGCCGCAAGTCGCTCGACCCGGACTCGCTGTTGGCGTTCTTTGCCGCCACGGCGCGAAAAGAGTTCGGTGTGGCGCGCGTCGATCGGTTCCGCGACCTGCTGGCAGATTCGGCCAACAACGTCATCGCGCGGCGATGGGCCCATCAGTTTCCCGCGACGGTCAATATTGAAATGCTCATCACGCTCACCCCGATGAGCACCTGGGGCGGCAACGTGGCGTCGCACGGCTCACCCTACGACTACGACTCGCACGTGCCGCTGATCTTCGCAGGCTTTGGCGTGCAGGCCGGAACTTATCGCGGTTTCGTGCGCACAGTGGATGTCGCGCCAACGCTCGCGGCGCTCATCGGTGTCAAGCCGGCAGAGCCGCTTGATGGGGTGCCCTTGCGAGCGGCCCTGCGCGAAGAAGGGGCGAGCAGGTGAAGGGGCGGAGGAGTGAGCAAACGAAGGGTTGAGCGTTGGAGGGGTGAGCGG
>JANOKE010001063.1:0-6372 GCA_031419135.1 Gemmatimonadaceae bacterium | reverse complement strand
ACATCCTCTTCAAACGTGGCCAGATAGCGGGTGTTCGCGTCGCCGTACCGATTCATGTACATCGTCGGTGGCAGCCAGTCGCCGGCGGCACGGTGATCGCGGAACATCATCTGATAGTCGGTTTTGCCGCGCAGTACGGTCTCCAGGAATCCCGCAATCACCACGCGTCCAAACTGCCGCTGTTGCTCACCGGGAATGAGCGCGTTCAACTGCAGGTTCCGATCAGAAAAGAAGCCGTTGTCCTTGTTGTTCCAGACGGTGTTCCATTGCCCGTGGTTGGCGCGGTACATGAAGATCGCGCTCTTGAACTGTGGTCCAGGCTTCGTGTACTTGATGCGGTTGTATTGCATCAGTCCCATGAACGTCGACACGTCGCCGTCGTGCGAACCGTGAATGACCAGATAGCTGTAGTCGGCAAGCGGCGTGGGGCGTTCGGTGGGCAGATACTGCCCGTCCACAGGTGCGATGGCTACCAGACCCTTGATGTCGAAGTTGAAGTCGAACGTCTGATTGGCGTCATCAGGGTAGTACGGCAGCCGGTTGAAGGCCCCCGCCACCGCCACGGCTTCACCGCCGCGCGAATGGCCCATGAGCGCGATCCGTGTCATGTCAATCTTGTGATGGAGCGGCTTGCCGGTGCTGTCATTCAGCGCCCGGAATACTTCGAGGTGCTTGAGCAGCATCCATCCACGCGCATCGTTCTCGCCCCGGATGCCGCCGTTCAGGAAGTTCTCATCGATGGACGCGAGAATGAAACCGCGTGACGCGAGGAGTTCACCAAGCCACTGATAGCCTGGATCGGAATACTCCTCCATGTTGTGATTGCCATGCACCACCAGCACCAGCGGGAAGGGACCATCGCCCTCCGGATACCAGACGCGCGCGTTGAGTGGGAACCTGGTGTTGTCGTAGCCCCAGTATTTCTTGCGCGACTTGGCCTGTGCCGGCTCCATGCGCGCGAAGGCCGATGCGTCCACACTGCCGGTGCGGTAAGTCGCCGAGTCACGAAACTCAGGGCGTCGCGCGTTGCCGGCCGCTCCGTAGTAGAGTGTGCGAACGGCAAGCGTGCCGGGAACGCCGGGGTTTGGGGCGGTGATGGTGCGATGCACCAGCACGCGATCGGCGTCACTGGGCACCAGCGTCAGCGGCTGCCTGCAGGCCGTGAAGACGACGACGCCAGCGAGCAGCGCAGGGCGGAACGCAATACGGGGCGCTCGACGCGGCAATGTGACGGTCGGGGAGGTGGGTGTCGTGGGCACCCGTGGACGTTAGGGGCTCGCGCGTTCTCCCGCCACGCTTCCCGGACGAGCGCCCAGCGACCATGTTTTCACGCATGGACCGTCGCCATTTCGTTTCCGCGCTGGCCGGGGCCTCCGCCCTCCCTGGCCTTTCTTCCGTGTTGCCGCCGAGCTTTGCCCCCGGGGCGATGCGCCGCCTGCTGGACGCTGTGGATGTCGCGAAGAGCCGGGGCGTTTCGCTGGTCAACCCCAACGCACCCGTCTGGCACGGGAACCCGGCCGAGGACGCGGCGTTCGCGTCCGACGAAGACTTCTGGGAGCCGGTGCAACGAGCGTTTGATCTCGATCGCTCGTGGATCAATCTGAACAACGGGGGTTGCTCACCGGCGCCCACCCATGTGCTTGATCAGATGATTCGCGACATCAAGTACTCGAACGAGTTGCCGGTGATCCAGATGTGGCGCGACCTCGAACCGCGCATCGAAGTCGTGCGACGCGAACTGGCGATCGAGTTTGGTTGCGACATTGAGGAGATGGCCATCACGCGCAACGCGTCGGAATCGCTGGAGACGCTGATTTTCGGCATCGACCTCAAGGCCGGCGACGAAGTGATCGTGAGCAACCAGAATTACGGACGCATGATCAACGCGTGGCGACAGCGCGAGCGACGGGAGGGCATCGTGGTGAAGGAGATTTCCGTCCCCGTGCCGTCTCCGTCACCGCAGGTGGTCGTGGACCGTTTCGCGGCCGCGATCACGCCGCGTACACGGGTTATCGAGATTACGCACATCACGAACCTCACGGGCCAGATTTTGCCAGTGAAGGAAATCGTCGCCATGGCACGTGCGAAGAACATTGAGGTGTTCATCGACGGCGCGCACGCGTTCGCCCAGTTCCCGTTCACGCGCGACACGCTGGGGGCCGACTACTATGGCACCAGTCTGCACAAATGGCTGCTGGCCCCTATCGGCACCGGCTTCCTGTATGTGCGGAAGTCGAAACAGAAGAGCATCTGGCCGCTGATGGCCGCGACCCCTGCGCAGGACAACGACGTGCGGAAGTACGAGGAAATCGGCACCCATCCGGCGGCGAATCACAACGCCATCGGCGTGGCGCTGACGTTTCATCGCGCATTGGGTGCGGGGCGCAAGTTTGCGAGGCTCACGTATTTGCGCGATCGGTGGGCGAAGCGGCTGCTCGCCGAGGGCAAGGGTCGCGTGAAAATTCTCACGCCGCTGGATTCGCCGTGGGGCGGTGGCATCGGATTTTTCAACGTGGACGGACTCGATCCGTCCAAGCTGGGGAACTGGCTGATGGGACAGCATCGCGTGGTGCAGACCCCCATCACGCATGCTGAGTTCAGCGGCATCCGTGTGACACCCAACGTGTATACCACGATCGACGAAATTGATCGCTTCAGTGAACTCGTACTGCGCGCCATGCGCACGGGCATCGCGTGATGCGCCCGAGTCCCGCGTGAAGTCACGTCGGGTGCGCGGTTGTGTTGTGGCCCTCGCGCTCGTCGCCATGCCGTGCGCCCTGGGCGCGCAATCGTTCGAAGGCGCGATCACGGTGCGTCTCACCAGCGGCGGTCGAAGCGGCTCCGGTGCGCAGGACGTGGAGTACCTGAGTCGCGGCGGCAACGTGCGGGTGAATATCATGTCTCCCGCCGGCGCGGTGTCAGTGCTCGGACTCGCGGCGGAGGCCAAGACGTATCTCGTGATCGAATCCCAGCATGCCTACATGGAGGTGCCAACCGGAGACGCGGTGGGATCACTCGCCGCGTCGGCGGGCGCGACGACGGTCACGAAGTCGGGCCGCAAGGAGTTGATTGCCGGTTACGAATGTGAGCACATCATTGTTGAGTCCAAAGGCGAAGCCGGTATCCGGAAAACCGACATGTGTCTGACGTCGGCGCTCGGGCCGTATGTCAACCCGATGGCGTCGCTGGCGGGTGGACGCATGGCGCCGTGGCAGCAGGCGCTGGCATCAGATGGCGGCTTTCCGCTCAAGGTGACCCTTCCCGATGGTTCCGTCGCCCTCGAGGTAACGAAAATTGAAAAGCGTCGCGTGAGTGACGCCTTGTTCCGGATTCCACCGGATTACAACAAGATGGACATGCCAAAGCGGCCGTAGCGCCGACGGGCTGGCGGTTGTTCCACTGTTCCATGCGTCGCAGAACGACAAGGCGACACTGCGCTGAAACCTCTGCCGCGTCGTCGCGTTAGGGACAACAGATGCCTGGTGCCCCTGTCACGACGGCGCCCTCGGGTATCGCTCCCCTGTTTCAGTTCGAGGACTTCCCAATGATCACGTTCATCCTGTCGTTCGCCATCGCGACGGTTCTCGCCATCGTGCTGCATAGTGCCGCTCGACGCTTTGTGCGCAATCGTCTGCGTTACGTGGACGCCGTACAGAAAACCATCGTCCCATGGGCTGCCGGCGGCGCCGCGTTTCTGGTGGGTGTGCTGCTGGTACCGGTGATCCCCATTGTCGGAATCGGCACCGCGATCACGGCGGCATTGGCCGTGGGGTCAGGCGTTGCGGCCGGTGCGAAAGACATTCGGCAGGGTACGTTGCCGGTCGTGTACGGTGGCCGCTGAACGCCTCGCGGTTACATCCAGTATTCGTACTTGCCAGTCGCAAACACGAACGCCGACAGCGCGCCATTCGTGACCGCGTGCACAAGCACGATGTCCCCAAGGGACTTCGTGCGCCAGAACCACCAGTTGTAAATCAGGCCGCACAGCAAACCGACCTCCCAGTACGGTCCATGTTCTGCGGCGAACAACACCGCCGAGATCACGAACGCCATCGCGGTGTAGCGGCCAAGCGGCACGCGCTGCCAATCGGGGTTCACGATCCACCGCGGCAACCAGCCGCGCCAGAACAGCTCTTCGAGAATCGGTACCAGCAGCGTGGCCCGGACAATGCGCAGCGTGACAACCAGCGGATTGGTCAGATCGGCCGGTGCAATCGAGTTGGTAATCGTGCCGGTCACCCCATTCTGAAAGATCCAGTGGCTGCGCCATCCCGGGATCAGCAGGTCGGGGGCAACCCACATCGCACACACCGCGAGTCCCAACAGCACACTGCCCACCACATGCTGCACCCGCATGGTTCGGATGATCCCACCGGAGGCCACCACCAACACGGCCACCAGCACGGCCACACGGACAATCGATTCCCACGGCTGTCCCACAGGCATCAGCGGCGCAGCCGCCAACAGTCCCATAAAAACCGCGAAGGGCGCGACCCAGGCCAGTACGGGGTACCGCTGCAGGAACGAACGCATGGGCGCGAAAAAGGCTGAAGGGTTACTCAGTGAACGACCCACGGGGGTGTTCGCGAACAAGCATCGCCTGGGCGCCGGCGAAGTCCAGTAGCATCACGTCGCCCTCGCCGTGTACAATACGGACCGTCATGGTGTGTGGCGCGGTGGGATTATCGGTGTGCAGCAGATCACCTTCCACGCGGTACAGCAGGGCGATCACCTGATCAGTGCCCCCGACATCGACGTGGTAACGCAGTTGTCCGTCACGGAGAAACTCCATACGGACACCCGGCGCGAAATCGAGTGTCGGGTCGGCGCGCATGAGTCGCCAGGAACCGAGCAACCAGGAAGGAGCCATGAGCAAGGATGCAGAGGGGCGGGGTCACGCATGCTGATATCTAATGCGCACCGCCTGCGCTGGCGCGCCGCCGCAGTGCTGACGGCCGTCGCCTGCGTGTGGGTGCCACCGGTCCACGCGCAACCCATCGTCGATCACCAGGCATTCGACGCGCTCCTGCACCAACACGTGCGGAAGGGGTATGTCGACTACGAGGCGTTCGCGCGCGCGCCGGAATTCGCCGCGTACCTCGCGTCCCTCGAACGCGTTCACCCGGAGGCGCTCGATGACGACGAACGCCTCGCGTTCTGGATCAACGTGTACAATGCCTACACGATCCAGCTCATCGTGTCGCACCACGAGACCGAGTCGATCCGCAACATCAACAAGTCGCTGGGCGTGCTGCAGCTCAAAGGGCCATGGAGCGAACCCATGGTGCGCGCCGCCGGCAAACGACTCACGCTCGACGAGGTCAACCACGGGATCATTCGCAAAGAGTTCGGCGAGCCGAGAATTCATTTCGCACTCGTGTGCGCGGCCATTGGCTGCCCGCCTTTGCGCAGCGAAGCGTACACCGGCGCCCGCCTGGTGGATCAGCTCAACGATCAAACTCGGATCTTCCTGCGCGAATCACCGGGCAAGAACCGGATGCAACGACGCACGCTGTTCCTGAGTCCGATTCTGGCCGCCTATCGCAGCGACTTCGGGCCAACCGCACAAGACCTTGGGCGCGCGCTGGCCCCGTGGTTTACGGGCGCCGACAAGGACATGCTCATGAAAGGGCGGGTGATCATTCGGGAAACGCCGTTCGATTGGACGTTGAACAGCCAAGCCAAAGCGAGGGGTCTGGGGTTGCTCTGACAGGAACTGTGACGTTCCGGCGCACTGCGCAGTCACCCAGACGACCCGTCACGTAATTAGGCCGTTCTCACCCGCATCCCCAACGTGGGGCCTCACCGGAGCCACCTATGCGTCAGGAAGCCCGTGGTCGCAGCGCTCGTGTTCACGCCCTGCGACTGGACCGGTCCGCGATTGCACAGGGTGGCATTGCGGCCACCATCTCGCTCGTGGTGGCGTGGATTATTGCTGCGTGGTAGTCGGGGCTGAGTATTGGGTGTGAAGACGGCAGATGGAAGAAGGGAGACGTTAGACGTCCAGATGGCTGGGCGTCTCCCGTCTCACTTATCCCTATCTCCCGTCTCCCGTCTCCCTTCTCCCCCCCCTCCACGCCGCGGTCGTCATCCCCGAGGCGTCCTTCGAATACGGGACCCAGGCCAACGCCACCAACTGCACGTGGACGTCGCCACTCCTGGCCTTGATCGCTACGCGTTCCAGCGACTCTGATTGCGCGTCGTATGACGCACCCAAGGCGTCGATCTCCTGTTGCAGTTGCGCTTCCAGATCGGCGTACTGTTGCTGGAGCGCCTGCACGCTTTCATTGGCACGCGTCACGTCGCTGCGTTGCTGCGCTGCGCGACCCATGCCGCGCGCGGCCGTTCCCACCTTGCCCACCGTGCCCGCGA
>JANOKE010001062.1:0-3450 GCA_031419135.1 Gemmatimonadaceae bacterium | reverse complement strand
GAATTCCCCGATGCGCCACGACGGCGTTTGGCGGCTTGATGGCGTGTCGCAAGCACCAGCGCAGCGCGTCCGTCCGGGACGCGTGAATTTAGTGACGATCCGGAAGCGTATCGCGGCGAAGCTTGGGTGACGCGTACCTGCGATCACCTCGCCGAATCGCGACGTCGCGGTCGTGCTTGAGATCGTGCGCGAGATACACGGTGGCCATGCCGCCGGCGCCGAGTTCGCGGTCGAGTCGATAGCGGTCGGACAGCGCGGCAGTAAGGCGATCAGGAATGGACGTCATCGTGCACGCTCGAGTTGCGTCATCAGATGGCGCAGCGAGGTCGCGGAGATGTCCGATCCCATCGACCATTCATCATCGCCCCCATGCACGACGCAGGCGACGCGCGGTGTGAGCACGTCGCACGCGAGTCGGAATCCCTTGGACACGTCCGGTGCCGTGGTGCGCTTGATTTCGATCGCGTACGCCACGGCGCCTCCGCGCTCGAGCACCAGGTCCACTTCGGCACCGTCCTCAGTTCGGTAGAAGGTGGGAACATAGCGATCACCGGCGGCGGCCAGGAGATTCTCGATCACGAACCCTTCCCAGCTTGCGCCCACGACAGGATGACCGAGGAGCGCGTGCGGCGTCTCGATCTCGAGCAGCGCGTGCAGCACACCACTATCCCGAATGTAGGTCTTCGGAGATCGGACCAGTCGCTTGCCCACGTTGCCGCTCCAGGGTTGCAGTCGACGCACGAGGAGCAGGTCCACCAGCAGGTCGACATATCGCCCCACGGCGGGGGCGGACACACTGAGGGCGGTGGCGAGGCGCGACAGGTTGAGCAGGGTGCCTTGGCCGTGCGCCAGCATCCCCCACAGACGGGCGACGGTCGCGGCCGGCAACCTGGGGGCAAACATCGGGACATCGCGCTCAAGATAACTCCGCACGAAATCGCGACGCCAGGAGACGCTGATCGCGTTGGTCCGTGCGAGCAGGCTTCGCGGAAAGCCGCCGCGCACCCAGAGCGATTGCACCGACGGGCCGGTATCGGGCAGTTCACCAGTGGTGATCCCGGTCATTTCGAGATAGCTCACGCGCCCGGCGAGCGACTCGCTTTGTCGCATCAAATCCAGCGACGCAGACCCGAGGAGCAGGAATCGGCCCGCGGCGCTGGTGCGGCGCTGCTCGTCGATGATGCCGCGCAGCACCTGAAAGATCTCGGGCGCCCAGTGAATTTCATCGAGCACGACGAGCGCGCCCTCATGTGCGCGCAGGAACGCCACGGGATCGTGCAGCCGACGTTGATCGGCCGGATCCTCGAGGTCGAGATACAGCGCGCGCCGACGAGACTCGGCGAGCGCGCGCGCCAGTGTCGTCTTGCCGACCTGACGCGGTCCCAGCAGCACCACCGCCGGCGTGTCACGGAGGCGTGCGGCCACGGTACGCTGCAGGCGGCGGATTAGCATGGCCGGAAATAAAACGTCATGTGTTTAATATCCGGTAATACTTTTCCGGTGTCAACGGACGCCGATGGGTGCAGTGCGCGCTCGCGGCAAGCCGCGCTACCGCCCGCGCGCCGCAAACGCCGCGAAGTTCTGCAGCACCATCAGCGAGCGAGCCCGCTGGCCGTTGAGACTCACGTACATCTCGGGGGTACCGGGGATGAGCGTGAAACGCACGTGGCGGTAGACGTCGCTCATGCCCTCGAGGGTCGACGTGGGCACCACGACGCGCGGCGGGCCCACCGCTTCACCGTTGGCGTTCACGTCGACCACTTCGATGGTGCGGTTGGCGCGCACGAAGTAAATCGAACGCCCGTCGTCGCTCCACACATGAAAGGCCACATAGCCTTCCACCACGGCGATGGGCACACCTGCAGTGCCGAAGGGGCGGACGAACAGCCCGCGTCGCGCCCCGCTTCGCACCGTGTACGTGACGAGTCGGCCGCCTGGAGACAACTGCGGCCGGCCGACCGAGGCGCCTTCGTCGAAGAGCTTGCGCTTGCTGCCGTCCACCGCATCGAACACCCACGCCTCGTCGAATTTCCCGCTGCTGTCGGGCGACAACGCGGACAGCCAGTAGCGGCCGTCACGCGACCGGCTGCTGACGCCGAAGTTGCGACCCGCTGGATAGCCAAAGAGCACTGTTCGGGCGCCAGTATTGGTGTTGAGTTGGAACACGCTGTCGGCCCCACTACGCTGATTGAAGGCGATGACGCTATCACCCACCCAGAACATGTGCTCGGCACCCGCGATCGTTCCCGCAGTGAACGGCAGCAGACGATTCCAGGAGCGGCGGGTGATGTCGTAGCGACCGATCTCAGTTCCTCCGGTCGCCAGCATTCGTCCGTTTGGCGAGAGCACAGGCACGAGAAATCCATGGTCCGCTGCCGGCAGTCGCTCCAGGATGCGACCATCCATGCTGACCCGCGCGATGTTCACCGCCGAGTCGCTCCCCTGTGCAGCGGGCAACAGCGCGATCACGGTGCCGGAAAGCGATGCCGCGATCGACATATTGCTACTGGGATAGCCCGTGCCGTCGATCAGTCGGACCCGTTCGCCGGTCAAGGTGCCGGCACTCGCGTCGATCCGTTGCGCGAACACGCCCACCGCATTGCTCACGTTGAAGAGCAACCATTCGCCGGCCGCCACCACCGCGGCGCCGCGAACGTGTTCGGTCAGAAACCGCAGCGAATCCTGGCCGACCTCACCCAGATAGCTTTGCCGACCAGTGCTCAGGACGAAATGGCGCCCATCGGCGAGAAAGCGAGGCCGCACGCCCAAATAGGGCGCGGCTGGCACGTGAATGGTCGTGGCGACGCATTCATTCTTCGCGAGGGACGTGCGGAAGAGGCGCTGCCCGTTGTACGGCGTGTACAGAATCACGTCATCCGCGCCCCAATCGGCGCCCTGCATACCCGGAGCCGCACAAAGCGTGCGCACCGACCCACTGGTGAGATCGACGACGCGCAGATCTCCGTCCTGCGAGAACCCCAACGACCGATTGTCACGCGAGAAGAACAGCGTGGTGGCGCCGTCGGTGTTCGGGAGTTCGCGCACACCGAGCGAATCAAGCGAGCGAATCGTGATGCCGCTCCAATCGCTGCGCGTGGCCACCAGCGCCACCAGCCGACCGTTCGGCGACACGGCGTAGGTCGCGCCGTCATCACTCCAGCGCTCATTGGGGCGCGGCACCAGCGCGGTGAACGTCGGGCCGGCGGACGTGTTCGTCGACGGTGCGCGCAGCGCCCATCCCGCGAGGGCACCGGCCAGCGGGCCGAGCAACGCGACCGCGACCAGCCATGGGCGGCGGCGCGGCGCGGGTGATGCGGCAGCCGTGCTCGCGGCAGCGTACGTCGCGCCGCTGTTCGTCGACAACGCCGTCGCAAACTCGGCGGCACTCGCATACCGATCGGCGGGCAGTTTGGCGAGTGCGGTAAGCACGGCGGCTTCGATGTGTGGCGG
>JANOKE010001061.1:0-1468 GCA_031419135.1 Gemmatimonadaceae bacterium | reverse complement strand
AAGGGGCTTGTGCTGATCACGGGTCCAACCGGCTCGGGAAAGTCTACGACCCTCTGTGCGCTGATCGACCTTATTAATCGCACGCGATCCGATCACGTCATCACCATTGAAGACCCGATTGAATTTGTTCACCAGAGCAAGAAGTGCCTGATCACACAACGACAGGTGGGCGTGCACACGCAGTCGTTCAAGAGCGCCTTGCGCGCCGCGCTGCGCGAAGACCCGGACATCATCATGGTGGGCGAGCTGCGCGATCTCGAAACCATCGCTATCGCGTTGGAAACGGCGGAAACGGGACATCTGGTGTTTGGCACGCTGCATACGTCCACGGCGGCATCCACCCTGAATCGCATTGTGGATCAATTCCCGGCCGACCGTCAGGAACAGATCCGCATCATGCTGGCCGAGTCGCTGAAGGGTGTCATTTCGCAGACGCTCTGCAAGAAAATTGGCGGCGGTCGGGTGGCGGCCCGGGAGATTCTGCTGGTGAACAAGGCGGCCAGCGCGATGATCCGCGAGGGGAAGAGCGTGCAGATCCCCAACATTATTCAGACGCAGCGAAAGCTGGGAATGGAGACGCTCAACGACGCGCTGCTCACGCTGGTGAAGACCCGACAAGTGGAGCCTGAGGAAGCCTACATGCGCTCGGTCGAGCGGAAGGAGATGGCAACGAAACTGCGGGCGCTGGGTCATCTGGTGCAAGCCGCAGGCAGCGAGGAGTAGTCGGGCGGTGCGCCCGCGCTGACGAAAACGCGCAGCGGAGGCATATTTCGGGGACCTTTTCCTCTTGCTCAGGAACTTCCTCTCCATGCCCAAAGTTCACCACGCCTCGCGCGCGCATAGACCACTGCTGCTGAGCGTAATGCTGGGCGTGTCCGCACCACTTGGCGTGCTTTCCGCCCAGGCGGTGACGGCATCAGCCGCTCCCGATCGTGCCATTCGTCGCGACATTCCGATCACGAATGCGATCCGGCGGGCGTTTGCAGCCGGCACGCGGGATTCCACCGGTCGACCGGGTCGCGCCTACTGGCAATTACGCACCGACTATCGCATCAACGTGTCGCTTGAGCCGTCAACGCAGCGATTGACCGGTACGGCGCGCGTCACCATCCACAACAACAGCCCGGATGCCTTGACCGTAATCGGATTGCGACTCGACCCCAATCACTTCCTCGGGAGCGCGCCGCATGCGGCACCGTGGGTGCCCGCCGAAGTGACTGACGGCATGGTGATTACACGTTTGCTCGTGAATGGCAAAGCGGCAAATCTTGGGACAACAGGTGCGGCAGGCGATGGCAGCACCGGTGCCCGGGCCGCCGCTGCGGCCGCCGCGAATGCCGCCAACGCACCGGCTGCAACCTTACCCGTCTTGCAGAATCCCCGATCCACCGTGGCGCGTGTTCGCCTTCCCACGCCGATTGCATCCAGAACGACCGCCCTGCTGGAGATCGACTGGTCGCACAAACTG
>JANOKE010001060.1:0-2097 GCA_031419135.1 Gemmatimonadaceae bacterium | reverse complement strand
TTCAAGCAGTGCCTCACGATGTAAATCGAGCCACTCCAGCACCAGGGCCTGCGCCCGACGCGGGAAGCGGCCCTTCACCACTCCATCGCGGATGTGCACGCTGATACGCTGGCCGCCGTACGTCGCATGAAAATGCGGCGGATCGTGGTCGTCGTAGAGGATGGAAATCGCGATGCCAAGGAAGCGACTGATGACAGGCACGAAAGGAATCTAGCGCCCAACCGCGAACGCTGTGCACGGGTCGCGGCGTGCATGTCCGCATAACGGATTCATGCGGGTAACGGACCCAGTTGGGAGCGATGTGCGAGCGAATGGCCTCGTGACTTCGAACGCATGTACCGCGTTGCGGACATAGCGTGGCCGAAGATCGGACGGCTGGAAAACGTCGCGGAGCGACGGGCGCGAGCGTTGACGCGATTGGGGTCCATCGTTCTTCGCCCAAGGGTCAGCGAAGCCGAACGGATTACTTCACGCGTGGAAACGGCTGTGGACCTTGCCGCCGCAGAGTGGTGCTCGCTCTTCGACGTCTGGAACGAAGCAGGCGATGAGTTCGCTTTCGTCGACGGTTTTGCCGCGCTGTTCTTCCCGCCCGGGGTCGCACTGCGCCGATCGCGACGTATTCTTCCCCGACCGCGATTGAAATTCCTATCCTGGGACAAGAGCGGTGTGGCACCATTACACCGCGCGGTAGGAACACGCTGCGCTCCGGCGGTTCGCGCGCTTCTTGTTAACGGAGCAGATGCAATGCGAAAGAACAGGAGCGGCTCCACGCCGCTCGATCTGGCGATGCACAATTCTGGACGTGGCGACCGTGGCTCCGCGGCGTCGCGCGAACAGCAGGCGCAGATCAACCGCGTCCATCACGAGTACGGTGTTACCATGTAGCGTCGACTACTTCTGTATCGCTGAGTACACGAGTCGCTGAAACTCCTGTTCGAGCGCGACCGGTCGTCCCGGCGAGAGCTGCGTCAGCACCATCCCGATGAGGTCAGCCTTCGGGTCGACCCAGAAGTAGGTGTTGTTGATGCCCCACCAACGGTACATACCGGGGTTGCCCGGCAGGCCAGACGCTGCGGAGTCGACGAGCACGGCAAAGCCAAGCCCGAATCCGTATCCCGGTGAAACGAACAACAGCGGATTCTGAATCGGTGTCAGTGATGCGGGGAGCTGATTCCGCGTCATCAACGCAACCGTCTTGCGTTTGAGCACGCGCACTCCATCGAGTTCCCCGCCGTTGAGCATCATCTGCGCAAAGCGCAAGTAGTCGCTCACCGTCGATAACATGTTTCCACCGCCACTCAGGTGCTTCCCCTCCGGCAGGTACATTGCGCTGAGCAGGTTGGGACCGGTTCGCAATCCGGCTGGCGTCACCGAGTAGAGCCGCGGAATGCGAGGCAACCACTCGGGACGCGCGTGATGCGCCGTTTCCATCATGCGCAGGGGGCGAAGCACTTCGTCGTCGAGAAACCGATCGAGTGATTTGCCGGACACGGTCTCGACCACCCGCGCGAGGGCGTCCGTGGAGTAGCCGTAACCGAAACCCGTCCCCGGAGAAAATGCCAACGGAACGCGCGCCAGGGAGTCGATTCCTTGAGCGAGCGTCAACGTGGCGTTAAATGGTGCCGCACGCCGGATGATGCTGTCGGCGATCGTGCTGGAGAAAAACCCGTATGTCAATCCCGACGTGTGCCGCAGCAAATCCCGGACAGTCATCACGCGATCGGGCTGCTTGAACGCCGGCTCAGCGACCGATCCACTCGCGTACACCTTCGTCGAACTGAACGCCGGGATGTACTTCGTCACGGGTTCATCGAGTGACAGTTGGCCGCGCTCAACCAGCCGCATTGCGCCCACCGAAACGAGCGGCTTCGTCATCGACATGATGCGGAAGATCGCGTCGGTTCGCATGGGCTTCGCGGAATCGACATCCATCAGCCCTACCGCACGGACGTATGCGAGTTTCCCATGGCGCGCGACCGCGACCACCGCGCCTGCCATCTTGCTCGAGTCGATGTAACGCTGAAGCGCGTACGGGATGCGGTCGAGCGCCGCGCTCGACAGTCCGACGTCTTCTGGACGCGCGACCGGAAGGCCCTG
>JANOKE010001059.1:0-5904 GCA_031419135.1 Gemmatimonadaceae bacterium | reverse complement strand
TTCAAGCAGTGCCTCACGATGTAAATCGAGCCACTCCAGCACCAGGGCCTGCGCCCGACGCGGGAAGCGGCCCTTCACCACTCCATCGCGGATGTGCACGCTGATACGCTGGCCGCCGTACGTCGCATGAAAATGCGGCGGGTCGTGGTCGTCGTAGAGGATGGAAATCGCGATGCCGAGGAAGCGACTGATGACGGGCACGAAAGGAATCTAGCGCCCAACCGCGAACGCTGTGCACGGGTCGCGGTTTGCATGTCCGCATAACGTTGGCGTTCTGCTGCAGCGCTCTCATAAAATTGCGCGCGTAGCGCGCATTCCGACAGGCGCTGTCTGCAGCAACGCGAGGTTATACGCCGCCGTCGACTTCAGCTGGGTCCCACGCTTGTCGCTCGTGCCGGAGCGTGAGAATCACCACGCGCACGGCGTCGACGCGATAGACAATGCGATACGGTGCGTGCAGGACTTCACGATAGGCCGGGAGCCCGATCTCGCGCACGACCCGGCCTTGCTGCTCGAACTGGTCAAGTGCCTTCACGCGCTCCAGCAGCTTCTCGAGCCACGCCGACGCCGCTCCCGGCCGATCCTGCGCGATGTCATCACGTACTGCGGCTGCGTCGACCGCTGCTCGTGCGGCGGCACCGCGCTCAATCATCTATCTCGGGATGGATGTGCACAAGGACTCCATCACGATCGCCGTCCTGCCCGCATCGGCGAAGACCCCAACGCGGATGGACCGGTTGGCGAACGATCTCCCGAAACTGAAGCAGTGGCTCGCGCGTGTGGCCCGCGACGGGGAGATTCACGCGTGTTACGAGGCGAG
Organism: Gemmatimonadaceae bacterium; assembly: GCA_031419135.1. Taxonomy (GTDB): domain Bacteria; phylum Gemmatimonadota; class Gemmatimonadetes; order Gemmatimonadales; family Gemmatimonadaceae; genus Gemmatimonas. The sequence continues at coordinate 5,084 of JANOKE010001059.1, read as the reverse complement.
TGGCGCCGGATATGTGTTGCATCGCGCGCTCATCGAATGGGGATACGCGTGCGACGTGATTGCTCCGTCCTCATTCCGAAGCGCTCCGGCGTGCATCGCAAGCACGACAAACGCGATGCGGCGGACTTGGCGCGGCTCTTTCGCGCCGGCGAGCTCGTCGCCGTGCGCATTCCGAGCGAGGCGGACGAGCGCGTCCGTGATGTGGTCCGCTGCCGGGAGACGTTTCAGCGCGAGATCCTCAAGTCGCGGCATTACATCCTCAAGTTCCTGGCGCGGCGCGGGTTCGTGTTTCGGGAGGGCACCAACTGGTGTACGCCGCACCTCAATGGCTGCAGCTTCTCACCACCGAGGGCTCGCCCCTCGCGCCGGAGGATCGCCTCGTCTATCGCGAGTACCATGCGCTCCTCATGTACAAGCTGCAACGGCGTGAGGAACTCGATCGGCAGATCGAGCGGTTGGCCGAGCTGCCGACGCTCGCGCCGATGGTCCAGCAGCTGCAATGCTTCCGCGGCGTCGCGCTGCAGACGGCGATGGTGTTGGCAACGGAGATCGTGGATTGGCGCCGCTTCGAACGTCCCAACCAGCTCGCGTGCTATCTGGGGCTCATTCCGCGCGAAGACTCGAGCGGCGATCGGTAGCGGCTCGGCTCGATCACCAAGGCGGGGAACAGTCATTGCCGACACGTCCTCATCCAAGCCGCGTGGAGTTATCGGCATCGGCCCCAAACCAGTGTCGATTTGCAACGGCGGCAACAGGGCCAGCCCCCCGCCGTCATCACGCACGCGCGGAAGGCCCAACAGCGACTGCATCAGCGCTTCAACCATCTCTCGTATCGGAAGCGCCCGCAAATCGCGGTGGTCGCCGTGGCGCGGGAACTGGTCGGTTTTCTGTGGGCGGTGATGCGCGAACTGGAGCCCGTGTCGGCAACATGATCCAGGTACCAGTGATGCGGCGTGCGGTCCCGAGGCTCGATGTGCGAGCACTCCCGACGGCGTTATGCGGTCCGGGTCGGACGCAGTACCGGAATCCCCGAGTCTAGAATGAGCCAGCTCCCGACGAATCCGCTTCTTGCCGCGCTGCCAGTGCGAATTGGTAATCGGCGTATATCAGCAGGATCAACCGTCGATGCTGCCTCGGGCCCACGTCGTTCCACGATCTACTTCTCCCTCCATCAACACGCGGCAATGCCCATCGATTAAACGCACCCTTGACACCAGCCCAGTCATATCAACGCCACCATTCAGCTGCAGCCGAATGAAATAAGGCGCGCGCAGCGCGCCTACATTGGCTCGGCTGTCTGCTGCAATGGTTTGTTAGCGAGCGACGGAAGTAACGTCGCCTGCCTTCGCTTGGTCGATAGCAGCGTGCAAGCCTGCGACCAGAGGGAGAAGATCTTTGAGTCGGTTCGACGGAGCAACGAGGATGACGGTTGCGAACGATCTCGTATCCAACCGCTGCTGAAACGGGAGATTCTGATCCGTCGTGACAAAGACGTCGCACACCGGAGCCAACAGATCGAGCAGCGGTCCATCATCTCGACCGGCCCAACCGTGTGCTCCGACCGTCGTTGCGCCCGGCACGGTGATGTGGCGTAGAAGGGTGCGAGGGACACAGTGATCTAAGACGACTCGGGGCATCCGCTCCGGCTATTGAACCACGTGGCTAGGCCGCCGCCGTCGTCGCGGAGGCGTCGAGCGCCTGCTTCGCGAGTTCCAACACCGCCACGGCGTGCTCACGACTCACATCCGGAAAATCCGTGAGAAAGGAGTCGAGTGGGTCACCGCCTTCGAGGTAGTCGATCAACGTCTGAACCGGAACCCGCGTGCCAGCGAACACCGCCGCGCCGCTGAGGCGCTCCGGTGAGCGGGTAATGAGTGGGTTGGGGACAGCCATGGGTCGACACTCCGTGGAAGTGCTCACTTGAATCTACATCAAAGGTTGAAGTCTCGCTAACGCTCGCGTTCTGCTGCAGGGCGTTGCAACAAATTGTGGCCAGTGCGCATCAGCGCACAGGCCACCATCCTTGATGCCCTGTCTGCAGCAACGCAAGGTTAGCGAGCGCCCCGGGCCGGCGGGACGCGCGATCCGTCCGGTTCCGACGCTACTTGCCGTTGTCGCAGACACGCCAAGACGTGCGATCGGTCTGCCGCAATCTGGCTACCAACTTGGACGATGAAGACTTGCTCGGCCAGCATATGGCCTTCGACGCGAGCCTTCGAACGCCGCAGGAGTTGCGACGAACGTGACACCGTCCTCGCATGTCGTGCCGGGGATCTGGCTGTGCCCACTCCGATGCATCGACGGTTGCCGAATCCACGTCGGACTGGGCCTGTATACGCACTTAATCGCCGCGACGCCCGCGCTCATTCCGGAATCGCAGCAGCGACGGTCGCACTCGTGGTCCGCGGTTCGCATGACGGTCCGTTCGGATAGGAGTCCGTGTACTTCACCTCTCGCGTAGCCGGGGTGGCCCGCATACCAAGGGCGGTCATGACTCGAATGGTGGGATAGGCGGTCACGAGGCCGGGGAAAAATATGCGCGTTCCCACACAGGACGGTCCTCCGTCGCAGCGATACACGTACGACACCGGCCAAGAGGATGGCACGACGACCTCGACGGTATACGGCCCCGTCGGTTGGGCAGACAACTCGACGGTTAGGCCCGTCATGTTGGGGAGGAGCGTGCATGTCAGGCTGTCGCGGCCACACGCGCCGAGCAACACAAGTAGCGCGGGCACCACGCGGACCGCACCACGACACATTCTGCGCCAGGAACTACCGTAGCTCACTGTGTCCTTCCTTCAGATTGCTTGAGGGGCCTTTCCTGATCACTGACCGACATACTCCGAAGTCTATCCAAACAGCACCGATGTTCTTCCCTCGAAGCGCTCGCTAACGTTTGGGTTCAGTTGCAGACGAATCAAATCAGGCGAGCGCAGCGAGCACACCATAGCTCGACTGTCAACTGCAACCCATTGTTCGACGGCGCGTCTCCGTTGGCTTTGCGTCAGAGACTACGCGGCATGACTGTCGCTGTCCGGTAACCTATGCGGCAGCGTCACACCCTCGCGGCCCGCGGCGATCTGTCGCGCTTGCAGCTGTCGCCCGAGTTCCTGAAGATCATACCCGGCGCGAGCAAAAATTGCGTCGCGCGCGGTACGCACCTCGCTCACGATCGCATCGTCTCCAGTCGCGTTCGGGGCCCCCCATGCCAAGTCTTTATCGCTCACGATCAGCTCGTTCGGTTGGCTCGCCCATGAGTTCGTCGGGCGTGCAAAGGATGGGTGGCCGATACCCGTGGATCCGACACGCCCGCTCCAGCCGGGGACGGAGTTCGGCATTGGCAATATGGCGCAGGTTCCACGTCATCAGGTAGTCTATCCCGTGCACGGCGGCCAACGCGATGTGCAGGGCATCGGCGCCGGCGCGTGCGGGAAGTCGTGCCAGCGCTTGGAGTTCGGGGGCCAGCCGCATGGCACGATCGGTGATGTTGACCAGCGGCAAACTTCCGGCAACTGCCAGCCGTCGCTCTGCCGCCTCGGGATTCCCGGCGGCCGCCTCCTCGAGCACCAGCTCCGACACGAAGAGCGAGAAGGCGTCGCGTCGCGTTGCCCACCAAGCGTCCGTGATCTGCTGCCGAGCGGCCGCCACCACGTTGCTTGTGGGTCGAGCGGTTTCGACGAGTGCAGCGATATGGTGCATCTGAGATCGTCGGAGCTTGGGAGAGACGACAAGCACTGCGAACCGAACGAAGATCGACGGCTCAGGCTCTCCAAGGCAAGCTACGCTTGCCCTGGGTTCGCGCATGATGACCCGCGAGTGCTCCCGATCAATCGGATTGAGACCGGGCTCGAAAGTGGTGGGACGAACTCTGGCAGCATACGCGGGATGCGTAAGTGCCCTCATCGAGGTGAGCAAGAACCACGTGGGCGAAGCATGGGGCCAGGGGCGGTGTCCGCCCAACGAAAATGCGTTCTGCTGCACTGCGGCTGCACGATCTCACCTGTTCAGCGACCAGCGGCCGCAGTGTCAGCAGCAACGCGGGTTAGGCCGGGCGGCGGCGTGCGCGCACCGGGCGCCGCCCGGGCGCAATGTCTAAGAGGGCACGTAACGCGCGGTTCACCGAGGCGCCGTCACCAAACGCAGCGGCGACATCGGGTTCCAAGAGCACCAGGTTCGTGCCCTTGGCAAAGCGCTTCGTGTACTTCCCACGCACACCCTGGCTGAAGTCATACTCCGCGCGCATTCCGTCATCGGCCGGCTCCACGGGAGCTGCCTTGGGCTTGCTACTCGGCTTCTTCATAGACTCGACGTTCGCGCCGCGTCGCCAAACGGGCGCTGATGAGGCGCACACGAGCGCCTCGTTCAAGGTGAATCACCACGAGCATTCGGGAGACCAGCGAGCGTCCAATCAGAATGTAGCGCGCCTCGCCGACAGAATGGTCGGGGTCTCTGATCGTGACCGACAGGGGATCGGCGAACGCCGTGGCCGCTTCCTCGAACCGGACGCCATGCTTCTGGGCATTGGGGGCGGCCTTTCGGGATCCCACTCGAACGCGAGGCTCATCCGGTAAAACTACCGCGCTATTGCCCAGCGAGCATCGGCCTAGGTCACTTGATGACGGAAACTTGGTGTAAATGAGTCAAGTTTGTCAGGCAGCGAGTTTGGCGGCGGCGCACCAGATGTCCATCGCGTGCTCGAGCTGCTGAAACGCGCGACGGAGGGGTGCATCGCCAGCGACCGTGTCGGGTGTGACCAGCGCGAAGCCGGGACGAATCAGGCGCGCATAGCTGCGCGTGGAGAACAGCGCCGCGCGGAGACCGAAGTCGGTCAGGCGATAGCGATGGGTCTTGGGGATGCGCGTGATGAGTCCGTGCAGCCGGAGTCGCCGCAGGTCGTACGTCATTCGGCCCGCCGTGATCGTGGCGACGTCCTCGCCCAGGAGTAACGCGAGTTGGGTCTTGAGGTCGGCGTGGGAAAAGCCGCGGGGAAGGAGACGAAACATGACCAAGGCACTGAGCAGCGCTTGGACGCGTGGCTCGCCGAAACGCAGCGCGGACGCGCGCTGATCGTGGACCACGAT
>JANOKE010001058.1:0-9618 GCA_031419135.1 Gemmatimonadaceae bacterium | reverse complement strand
TCTACGTGGGAAACTTCCTGGCGTGGATGGGATTTATCACCGTATCGGGCGTGTTCTGGTTCCTGCCGATGGCGATTGTGGTATTCGCAATCGAATACACACTGATCGTGCGCTACGAAGAAGGCGTGCTGGAGTCGATCTTCGGACAGGAGTATTTGGACTACAAGGCCCGCACGCCGCGTTGGTTCGGCCGACCACCTGCCAACCACACCACCGGACCGCATGACTGGTCGGAAGCGATCTGGAGCGAACGCTCGACGTTCTTGCAGTACGTCGTGTTGGGACTGGCGTTAGGGGCGGTTAACGGCAAACTGCGGTTGTGGTAGTTCAACTGCAGTTGTGGTACTTCAACTGCAGTTGGGGTACACCCACCGCGGTTGCGGTACCCAAACCGCGGTTGCGGTACCCAAACTGCAGTTGATGTACCCAAACTGCAGTTGATGTACCGCAGTTGAAGTCCGCTATCTTGTCGGCCGCCCCGGTGGATTCGGACCCTCGAACACGTCTTTGTTGAGCTTGATCGCGCTCTTCAGCTGGACGGGCACGTCCTCCTCGGGAAAGATCGCGGTCACCGGACATTCGGGCTCACAGGCGCCGCAGTCGATGCATTCGTCGGGGTGGATGAACAGTTGCTCTGGACCTTCGTAGATGCAATCGACCGGGCATACGTCGACGCACGACTTGTCCTTGACGGAAATGCAGGCTTCGGTAATGACGTAGGGCATCGGAAAATTCTCAGGTCGGACGCACGGGACAGTCGGTTGCCGGGCGCAAGTTAGTCAGTCGGAGAACCGCGCAACAAGAGCGTGAAACGGCGCCGCAATCGGCCCTACGAACGCCACGGAGGCAGCTCGCCGCGCGCCAAGTCGGGATTGTCGCGAAAAAGTGTGAATGTTCGACCAATCACCTGCACCACGTCGGCACCGACGCGACCGGCAATATCGTTCGCGGCTTCTTTGGCCGACAGATCAGCGGCCTTGGCCATCTGCACCTTCACCAGAAGATGGGTGCGCAACACGTCGTCGAGCGTGGTCAGCAACGCAGGGGTTGGCCCCTGATGACCCACATGCACCTGCACACCCAGGTGATGCGCTTCAGCGCGCAGGGCCGCGCGTTCTTTTCCGGTCATGCTCATTCAAACACTCGGAGGCGGTGACAACGTTTGCCGCCCGTGATCAGGGGCGGACACCATCGAAGGCGAAAAACGTGAGCGGATTGATGGACGGTCCATCCCACCACACCCTGCCGACGGCGCGTTTCATCACCTGGAAATGCAGATGCGGCGTGTCCGGAGGGGCGTTACCCGTGGTTCCAACGTAGCCGATCACCGAGCCCTTCGCGACTCGGTCACCGACCGCGAGGCCCTTTCGGTAACGCTGGAGATGCGCGTAGTAGTAGACAAAGCGTTCCGCAGGATCGCTGGCGTACAGGGCAATTCCGCCTACCGGGCCGGTCGCCAGACGTCCGATCACGACATCGTCCGTTGCCAGCACTGCCGCATACCGCGGTGCCAGCAAATCGAGTGCGCCGTGAATACTCGCTCCGCGTTTCGCCGAATAATCATCGCGCAGTGAAACGCGAGCCAGCCCCTCAACCGGCACCATGAGCTGGCGTGCCCACAGCGCGTCAAGATCTTCGTCGGCAATGTCGTCCCGGCGAGGCGAGCGATAGTCCGGGCGTCTGCCAATGGCGGCCGACACCGATTTACCCGACGGACGCTCAGCGATGCGCGGCGCTGGTGCAGGCGTGGGGGGCGCCACCGTACCACTGCGAGTGCAGGCCGATACCACCGCCAACAGCAAGCCCCACGGCACCGATACGACAAACGGGCACGGGCGTCGCGACACTCAGCCTTTCACCACCTCGGGCCGAAAGAACGGCTCGAGGAAGTGGAGCATATCCTCCACCGACCGAACACCCTTCGTTTTGAGTTCATCCAACTCCATCGATTTCGGCAGTCGCGCGCCCGCGCGATCGGCGATCACCAGAACGGCATCTTCCAGCTCGAGATCAACCAAGCCGTACACGCGCTCAAGATCGTCAGCCGGCATCACCTTGTAGTGTGGTCCCGTCACGCCGTGCCGTTCAGCCAGGTAGCGGTACGTCTGGGCCAGCAGCAGTTCCGGATAGCGACCCCGAAAAACATCACGGAATCGAGACAGCCCATCGCGTTCGATGGACTGCTGATTCATGATGCGGGCCCTGACAAAAAGGATGATCGCCAACGCCAAGGCCATCGTGGTACCCACGAGCGTCAGACGCACGGGCGGTCAAACCTCTTCGGGCAGCGCGGGAATTCAGGCAAGGTGCCTCTGCGGGAACGGACAGGCAAAACAACGGCGACGATCCGGCGTCGGATCGGCAACAAGGCGCAGGCGTCACCGACCGGCCTGGTGACGCGTTCGCGATGGCACGAATCTGCTCGCCATTCGACGATCGGCAAGACGTTTTCGATAATGTCTTGAATTTGTGGCAATTCGTCAACGGTTTCGTTGACGTAGTCGGCAATGCCGACGTATATTGTCCCGATGGAAGCGGTTATTGGGGCCCTTGGAGGCTTTCGAGGTGTGCGAGCCGAGCTGCTGGTGGCTCTGAAACGTGCACAGCCCATGACGGCCCACGAGTTGGGCGGGCAATTTGGCTTGACCGCCAATGCCCTACGGCGACATCTGAAGGTGCTTGAGGAAGAGGGTCTCGTAGACTTCACCCGTGAAGTTCGAGGGGTAGGGGCGCCGGTGTTTTCCTACTCGCTCACCGAGGCTGGTGAAGCGCTGTTTCCACGGCGATACCTTTCGATGCTCGCCACGGCACTTTACGCATTGCACACGGCGAACGGTCGCGAGGCGGTCACCGCCGTGTTGGAGACGGAGTGGGAACGGTGGGCCGATGAAGCCGGGCCCGTTGTTGAGGCCTTGCCGCTGGACGAGCGGGTGGCGATGGTGGCCGAGTTGCTGTCGGCCAAGGGGTACATGGCGGAAGCGGTTGAGCTCACGCCACCGGGGAAAACGGCGATGTCAACGCTGCGCATACACAATTGCGCGCTGGGTGAAATCGCCGAGCGTTTCCCCGACGCCTGCGTGGTCGAGGCGCGCGCGCTGCAGCGGTTGTTGGGCGCGCCGCTCATTCGTGGCGCGCACCGCGTCGATGGATGCGGGCATTGCGACTACGGAGTTCTGAGTCAGGTCACCGATGAACAACAGGCCGGGATCCCGGCCGTGAATCAGGAGCAATCATGAGCACGTCAATCGACGCACTGGTCAATCGCGAGTACCAGTACGGCTTCACGACTGACATCGAAGCGGACACGTTGCCGCCGGGACTTTCTGAGGACACCGTCCGGTTCATTTCGGACAAAAAGCAGGAACCTGGATGGCTGCTCGAGTGGCGCCTGAAAGCATTTCGGCGCTGGCAGACCATGACCGAACCGCATTGGGGAAACGTAAAGTATCCGCCAATCGATTATCAGGCGGCCAGCTACTACTCTGCCCCCAAATCCATGAATCCGCTGGGGTCATTGGACGACGTCGATCCGGTGTTGCTCGATACCTACAAGAAGCTGGGCATCTCGCTGAACGAACAAAAGCGAATGAACAACGTGGCGGTCGACGCCGTGTTTGATTCGGTCTCGGTCGGCACAACGTACAAGGAGGAGCTGGGCAAGTACGGCATCGTGTTCATGTCGTTCGGTGAGGCCGTGCGCGAGCATCCGGAATTGGTGCGAAAGTATCTCGGCTCGGTGGTCCCCTACAGCGACAACTTTTTCGCGGCGCTCAACAGCGCGGTGTTTTCCGATGGATCATTCTGTTACATCCCCAAGGGTGTACGCTGCCCCATGGATTTGTCCACGTACTTCCGCATCAATTCCGCGGAGACGGGACAGTTCGAGCGCACGCTGATCGTGGCGGATGAAGGCGCGCACGTGAGCTACCTGGAAGGCTGCACGGCGCCCAAGCGGGACACCAACCAGTTGCACGCGGCCGTCGTCGAGATCATCGCGCTCGAGGGCGCGACGGTAAAGTACAGTACGGTGCAGAACTGGTACGCCGGCGACGAAAACGGCGTGGGTGGCATCTACAACTTCGTCACCAAGCGCGGCAAGGCGATGGCCAACGCGAAGATCTCGTGGACACAGGTCGAGACGGGCTCGGCGATCACGTGGAAGTATCCCAGCGTCATCCTGCAGGGCGACAACAGCGTCGGCGAGTTCTACTCGGTGGCCGTTGCCTCCAAGCGGCAGCAGGCCGACACGGGCACCAAGATGATTCACATCGGTCGCAACACGAAGTCGACCATCGTGTCGAAGGGCATTTCGGCCATGCAGGGCCAGAACAGCTATCGCGGCAAAGTGCAGATCCTGCCCAAGGCCGAGGGCGCGCGCAACTACACGCAGTGCGACTCCATGCTGGTGGGCAACCAGTGCGGCGCGCACACGTTTCCGTATGTCGAAGTGGGCAACAACAGCGCCATGCTGGAGCACGAGGCGTCAACGTCCAAGATCGGCGAAGACCAGATTTTTTATCTGAAGGCGCGAGGCCTCGACGCCGAGCAAGCCGTGTCGATGATCGTCAGCGGCTTTTGCAAGGAAGTGTTCAAGGAGCTGCCGATGGAGTTCGCGCTCGAAGCGCAGCAACTGTTGGGCATCACACTGGAAGGCAGCGTAGGCTAGCCACACACTCCACTCCCTAATCGTACTCCCTACTGAGTTCAGAAGTACTTCGCACTCAGTAAAAAGGTACTTCCTACTGAGTTGAAGTACTTCGTACTCAGTAAAACGTACTTTCCTACTTCGCACTTCCTACTTCCTACTCTCCAATGCTGCAAATCACCAACCTCCACGCCTCCATCGATGGCAAAGCCATCCTGAAGGGGATCTCGCTCACCGTCAACGCCGGTGAAGTGCATGCCGTTATGGGCCCTAACGGCTCAGGGAAGAGCACGCTCGCCCAGGTACTCGCGGGTCATCCGGCATACGAGATCACCAGCGGCGAGGTGCTGTACCAGGGCGAGAACCTCCTTGAGATGGCGCCGGAAGTACGGGCGCAGAACGGCGTCTTCCTCGCGTTCCAGTATCCCGTGGAAATTCCCGGCGTCACCAACGCGTATTTCCTGCGCGCGGCCTACAACGAGATTCGCCGGGCGAAGGGTCTCGACGAGGTAGATCCCATGGAGTTCCTCGATCTGGTGGAGGCCAAGCTCAAGCTCGTGGAGATGGATGCGACCATGATGGGCCGTTCGGTCAACACCGGGTTTTCGGGCGGCGAAAAGAAGCGCAATGAGATTTTGCAGATGGCCGTGCTCGAACCCACGCTCGCGATCCTTGATGAGACCGACTCGGGCCTCGATATCGACGCGCTTCGTATTGTGGCTGGCGGTGTGAACTCGCTCAAGCGTCCCGACAACGCCACCATCGTGGTGACGCACTATCAGCGTCTGCTCAACTACATCGTTCCAGACTTCGTGCACGTGTTGGCGGGCGGGCGCATCGTCCGTTCGGGCGACAAGTCGCTGGCGCTGGAGCTCGAGGCGCGCGGGTACGACTGGGTGATGGAGGCAGCGTGAGCAACAGCCTCGTACTGGCGCCGTCGTTCGTCAAACAGGCCGCCATAGCCGCGTTGGAGCCAACACCCGAACCACTGGGCGCGCTGCGTCGCGCCGGCGCGGAAGCATTTGCCCGTCTGGGCTTTCCCACCACGCGCAACGAAGACTGGCACTACACGAGTGTCGGCCCAATCGCCGACGCGCAGTTCACGGCAGCCAGCGAGCGCCCCACGGTACCCTTGGCCGATCTCTCGGCCCTGCAGCCGTACACATTTGGTGGCCAATGGCCGCTGCTGGTGATTCACAACGGCCGATTCGCTCCGGAGCTGTCATCAATTCGGGCACTGCCCGAAGGGGTGCGCGTGATGGAACTTGCGCGCGCCGCACGCGACGAGCCGGAGCTGTTGCAGCGACACCTCGGTCGCGCCGCGTCGGCAAACCGTGACGGATTTTCGGCCCTCAATGCGGCATTCGCCGGCGAGGGTATTCTGATTCACGTCGCCAAGGAAATGGTCAGCGACGTACCGGTTCACGTGTTGCACATCGTCGACGAACATGGCGCCGGGCTGATGGCCCATCCGCGGCATGTGATCGTGGTCGAACGACACGCCAAGGCGACCGTCTTGGAGAGCTTCATCGGACTGGCTGACGTGCCGTACTTCACGAATACGGTTACCGAAGTCTTCGTGGAAGACGGTGCCACGCTCAATCACTCGCGCATCCAACGCGAGGCGGCGTCGGCGTTTCACGTTGGCACCATCGAGGCGCGCCAGGGGCGAGACAGTCACTTCATTCAGTTTTCGTTCCAGACCGGCGCTCAGCTCTCGCGCAGCAACGTGTTTACGGTGCTCAACGGCGATGGCTGCGGCACCACGCTCAACGGCGTGTACATCCTCGATGGCGCGCAGCACGGCGACCACCAAACGCGCGTGGAGCATGTGGCCCCCAACTGCTTCAGTCGCGAGCGGTACAAGGGATTGCTGGACGGCAGCTCGCACGGCGTGTTCAACGGTCAGGTGTATGTGCACCCCGAAGCGCAGAAAACCGATGGCAAGCAAACCAACAATACGTTACTCCTCTCCGAACGCGCCCAAATTGATACGAAGCCGCAACTGGAAATATTTGCCGACGACGTGAAGTGTACGCACGGAGCAACTGTTGGTCGCATCGACGAGATGGCGCTGTTTTATCTGAAAAGCCGCGGCCTCGGCAACCTGCTGTCCAAGCAGTTGATGATGTACGCCTTCGCCGCCGACGTTCTCGAGACCATCGAGAACGAAGCCATTCGCCAGGAATTGGAGCGGATGACGCTGGCCCGGTTCGAAACAGTCGGCAGCAGACAGTAACCTCCCGTGTCGTCGCTTCAGGAGCTGTACCAATCCGTCATCCTCGACCACAACCGCAAGCCGCGCAATTTCGGCGTACTCGCGGGCGCAAACCGCACCGCCGAGGGGAAGAACCCCCTTTGCGGTGATCAGGTCCAGGTGGAGTTGCTGGTGCACGGCGACGTCATCTCCGACGTGCATTTCACTGGCCATGGATGCGCCATCTCCAAGGCCTCCGCGTCCATGATGACGGCCGCAGTGAAAGGAAAAACACGGGCCGAAGCGGAGTTGCTGTTTCATCGATTCCATGATCTGGTGCTCGGACAGGATCCAACCGGTGGCAAGGAGCTGGGGCCGCTGGTGGTGTTCTCCGGGGTGTCGCGCTTTCCAGTTCGGGTAAAGTGTGCGTCGTTGGCGTGGCATACGCTCAAGGCCGCTCTGGCCAACGGAACGGTGACGGCCGACACGGCGCTGCACGCCGGTACGGAGTAATAGCTGGTGACAGCAATGACCCCAGGCGTAACACCACGGCGGACACGGGGGTGGCATCCCTTCAGGTGGCTTCGGAATGGCCAGCTCCCTCGCACGAGGATTTTCATGAATCAGGTCCAGTTGCAGCGGGCGTCGCGACTCGCTGACGTGGAAGTTGGTTTGCCGTTTGCCGTGACACTTCCCGACGGACAACGAATCTGCCTGGTGCGCGAGAGCGGTCGTGTGTACGCGGTCGCCGATCGCTGTCCACACAAGGACTTCGCGTTGTCGGGCGGCGCGCTGGTTAGCCCCTGCGTGCTGGAATGCCCGTGGCACGGCGCGCGATTTGATGTGCGGACGGGACAGGTCCTGCAGGGTCCCGCGACCGAACGATTGCCCACGTATACTGTCCGTGTGGTCGGGGAAGAAGTGTTCGTGGGTGCGCGTCGCCCGTGAGTACCACCTTTCAACGCCTTGCGCGTTCGAACGAGAACCGATGAACACCCTGATGGCGCTGGCCGATCGAAACGATTTTCCGCTGCTCGCCGCGCACCCCGCGATGCACTACCTCGACTCGGCCGCGACCGCCCAGAAACCGCGCGCGGTCCTCGACGCCATCCGCAATTTCTATGAGACCGCCAACGCTAATCCACATCGCGGCGCGTATGCGCTGTCGGCGGCGGCTACCAATGCCTACCACGACGCCCGGGCAACGATCGCGCACTTTCTTGGGGTTGCCGATCCCGACTGCCTGATTTTCACCCGTGGCACGACGGAGGCGATCAACCTCGTCGCGTCCAGCTGGGGACGCACGAACGTGCACCGGGATGACGAAATCGTGGTCTCGGCACTTGAGCATCACGCCAACTTCGTGCCGTGGCAGCAGCTGGCGAAGACCAGCGGTGCCACCCTGCGCATCGTTGAACTCACGGCCCAGCAAACCATCGACCTCGAATCGCTGCGCGACGTGGTGAATGCGCGCACCAAGGTCGTCGCCATCACGCATGTGTCCAACGCCGTCGGTTCGATCACCCCCGTGGCCGAAGCGGTGTCCATCGTGCGTGCACAATCGGCGGCGGTTATCGTCATGGATGGCGCGCAGGCCGTCCCGCACCTGCCGGTGGCGTTCGATGCGCTCGATGTGGACTTCTTCGCGTTCAGTGGTCACAAGATGCTCGGTCCGATGGGCATCGGGGCGCTGATCGGACGGCGCGCGCTGCTCGACGCGATGCCGCCGTATCAATTCGGCGGCGACATGATCGAGTGGGTGAACGACCACGACAGTACCTGGAATGTGCTGCCACACAAGTTTGAGGCGGGCACTCCCAACGCGGCCGATGCCGTAGGTCTGGCCGCCGCCGTGCAGTACCTCGCCTCCCTGGGCATGGCCCGTGTGCGCGCCCACGAGCTGGCGTTGCTGGAACGGGCCGACGCGGCACTGCACGCCATGCCGGGTGTGACGGTGCATGGGCCACAGGCAACGCACCGAAGCGGCGTGATCAGCTTCTCGGTGGAGGGCGTCCACCCACACGACCTCGCCACCATATTCGACCAACAAGGCGTTTGCATTCGCGCCGGGCACCATTGCGCACAGCCGTTCATGCGACGCCTGGGTGTGAGCGCCACCGCCCGGGCCTCATTCTATGTCTACAGCGATGCGAGCGATGTTCAGGCGTTGTGTGATGCGGTTGCTGCGGCGCAAACAATGTTTGCCACGGTTGACTGACCCAGTGACACCGTGCGCGCGGGGTCACCAATGAGTGTTCCCGCGGCACCGTTGTCGGCGATGTATCAGGATCGACTGTTGGACGAGTATCGCGCGCCGCAGAATCGGCGCCCGATGCCGGATGCAACCGTGCGGGCCGAACGCAGCAATCCGGTGTGTGGAGACGCCATCTGCGTGATGGTCCTCGAGGCGGACGGGCAACTGGCTGACGTGTCGTTCACCGGATATGGCTGTTCGCTGGCCGTTGCCTCGTCGTCCTTGCTCACCCAAGTCGTGTGGCGACGCAAGCGCGGGGACGGGCTGGCCATGGTGACCGCCGTGGAGGCGATGCTCGCCGGTCGCGCGGTTGACGCTGCCGCGTGGCCGCATGCGCTCGAGCCACTCAAGGGGGTGACACCCTTTCCCGGTCGACATCAGTGCGTCCTGATGCCGTGGCTGGCGCTGCGAGAGGCACTGGAAGGCTCGCGACGCGCTTGCCCTCCAGGGCGGTCGGAGGGGTGAGCAGGCAAAGGGGTGAGGGTAGAGCACTGAGCAGACAAAGGGTTGAGCGTTGGAGGG
>JANOKE010001057.1:0-5212 GCA_031419135.1 Gemmatimonadaceae bacterium | reverse complement strand
TTGGGTGCCGGCCGAGCGGCTGGCTTGGACGCCGACGAACGTGACGAACCGGTGGGTGCGGAACCGCCGCGGCGCGCAAGCTTCGCGGCGGCGCGCGCGCGATCGTCCGCCTTCTTTTTGCGGATCTCGGCAATGCGTTCGGCGATTGGCACTTCGAGCCGGGCCTGCGGCTTGGCGTAGTAGTCAAAACCGGGCACCGTGATGCGTGGCAATTGTTTCCCGATGGCGCGTTCAATCTGCTTTAATTCGCCTTCTTCCTCGGGCGACACGAATGTGAACGCTTCACCGGTTTGCTCGGCGCGCGCCGTGCGTCCCACGCGATGGATGTAGTCGTCCGACGCCAACGGCACATCGAAGTTGACCACGTGTCCAAGTGACTCCACATCGATGCCGCGCGCGGCGATGTCTGTTGCCACCAGCACCTGATACGCACCGTCCTTGAACCCCGCGAGCGCCTGCGTACGCTGCGACTGCGAGCGATTGCCGTGAATGCGTTCGGCCTTGATGCCGTTCGTCACCAGCTGCGACGCCAGACGGTTGGCGCGATGCTTCGTACGCGTGAACACCAGCGCCTGCGGCATGTCGCCGCGCTTGAGAAGCTCCACCAGCAATGCACTCTTGAGTTCCTGCGCCACCGGATACACTGCCTGCGTGATACCCTTGGCCGGCGCCGACTGACGCTGCAAGTTGAGTGTCACCGGCTTGTGCAGCATGTCCTGCGACAACGACGCAATCGGTGCCGGCATCGTCGCGCTGAAAAACAGCGTCTGACGTTTCCGGTTTGGCAGATGCCGCAGGATTTTCTTGATCTCGGGCAGGAAGCCCATGTCGAGCATACGATCGGCTTCGTCCAGCACCAAAAACTCAAGCTGATCAAGCTTTGCGTACGGTTGCCGGAAATGATCGAGCAACCGACCCGGTGTCGCGACAATAACATCGACACCGCTGCGGAACGCATGCTCCTGCGGTCCCATGCCCACGCCGCCGAACACCGCCGCCGCCGAAATCGGCGTGTGGATCGCCACGTCGTTCAGGCTTTCGTGAATTTGCGCGGCCAGCTCACGGGTAGGCGTGAGCACAAGCGCCCGGGTCGCTCCCCGCGGCTTGTCCATGAGCTGGTGAAGAATCGGCAGCAAAAACGCGTACGTCTTCCCACTACCCGTCATGGCGCAGGCCAGAATGTCGCGCCCCTCAAGCCCCGGCGGGATGGCATCCGCCTGGATGGGGGTGGGCCGGGTGAACCCAAGCTCCTTGAGACCGCGGTGCAAGTTGGGATGCAGCGCGAAGCTGGTAAACGTCGGCAAGGTGCTCAGAGTCGGATCCAGGTCATGGGGTAACCTGAAAGGTCGCCCCTTGGACGCCAGTTTGGCAGTGACTCCCGCAATTTTGCGCAACATCTACCGTAAATGTGCGGAGACAGCGATCCTGTTGGTTCCCTGGAGTCAGGCAGCACCGTTTCTGTCCCCGTTCCCGCCTATGTCCGGCCGACGCGTTACCCTGAAGGATATCGCCCGTGAGTTGGGTCTTTCGCTGCCCACCGTATCACGCGCGCTCGCCGACCACCCGGATATCAGCGAAACCACCAAGCGTCGGGTGCGGGAATCCGCGCAGGCGATGCACTACATCCCGAACTTTCGCGCGCGATATCTGCGCGCCAAGAACTCGCGGCTGCTCGCGCTGATTCTGCCCGAGATGAACATGTTTTTCTTCCCGTCGCTGATTACCGGCATCAGTCGGGTGGCGCAAGAGAACGACTACTCGCTGATTGTATTCCAGTCGGACAACTCGGTGGTGCAGGAACGACGGCTCATCGAGTACTGCACGCATCTGTCGGTGGACGGCGTGTTGCTCGCCCTGTCGGCCGAAACAACCGATCTCGTGCACCTCGACACCTTGCACGACTGTGAAATTCCCGTCGTGCTGCTCGATAACACCATCGACACGACGAAGTACTCGACCGTCACGATCGACGACCAGGACGTGGCGCACGATGCATCCGCCTATCTGCTTGATCGCGGCCACAAACGCATCATCGGCGTGTTCGGCGACCAACGGCAGCGCATCAGCGCCATGCGCCTGCGTGGATTCAAGCTGGCCCACACCGAGCGAGGGATCAAACTGGCCGAAACGCAGGTCGTACGCATGTCAGCCAGCGAACCGGTGGAACAGGCGTTGGGCCGCTCGCTCGATGCGCACCCCGATGCCACCGCCGTTTTCACGATGTCCGACGAACTGCTCATGCGCTCGCACTACGTGCTGATGCAACGCGAACGGCGTGTTCCCGACGACGTGTCGCTGCTCGCCATCAGCGATGGACTGGCACCCGGGTTGCTCTATCCCAACGTGACGCACTTCCGGCACTCCGGCATGGAAGTGGGCGAGCGTTCGGCGCACATCCTGATTGGCCTCATTGCACATCGCTCCGACGCCATGATGGACGTGCGGATCAGGACGACGTTGGTCGAGAACGGCAGTGTGGTGGTTAGGTAAGACGGGAGACCGGAGACGGGAGACGAAGAGACGTCTTACCGGCGAGATGCGTCCGGTACAGCGTCTCCCGTCTCCCGTCTCCCTTCTCCCGTCTTAGGTCCTCACCCCGCCGCCGCTATCTCCTCGCCCGGATTCACAAACTGATCCACTTCGAACTGATACTGCCGGTTGTACAGGTCGCGGTACCGGCCGCCCAGTGCCAGCAATTCCGCGTGTGTGCCCCGCTCGACAATCTGCCCCGCCTCGAGCACCAGAATCTGATTCGCGCTCGTAATGGTCGACAACCGGTGCGCGATCACAAACGTCGTGCGCCCCGAACGCAAACGTCGCAGCCCTTCCTGAATCGCCTGCTCGCTTTCGCTGTCCAGTGACGACGTGGCTTCGTCAAGAATGAGCACGCGCGGATCAGCAAGGATGGCGCGCGCGATCGCCACGCGCTGCCGCTGACCACCCGACAGTTTCACGCCGCGTTCGCCCACAATCGTGTCGTACAGTTGCGGAAAACCCGAAATGAACTCGTGCGCGTTCGCAATCTTCGCCACTGCCTGCACCTCTTCATCCGTGGCATCAGGTTTGGTAAATGCGATATTCTCGCGCACCGTGCCGTCGAACAGAAAGTTGTCCTGCATCACCACACCCAGGTGGCGGCGATACTCCCGCAACTTGAGCGCCGACAACGGCTCGCCATCAATCAGGATCCGTCCCTGTTGTGGCTGGGCGAAGGCCATGATCAGCGAGATAAGCGTACTCTTGCCTGAACCGCTTGAGCCTACCAGCGCCGTCGTCGTGCCGGCAGGTGCCGTAAAGGTCACTCCCTTGAGCACCGGGACATCCGTCTCGTACTCAAACCACACATTCTCGAATTCCACGCGCCCCACCACCGCCGGCACCGCGTTCCTGCTGGCGTCTTCCTGATCTTCGGTGGCCATGTCGCGCAGTTCCCGAATGCGGTCGAGTCCCGCGAAGGCTTCAGTAATTTGCGTGCCGATGCTGGCAATCTGTACCAGCGGCATGGTCACCATCGCAATAAAGAGCACAAAGGTAATGAGGCTTCCCACCGTCATGCGGCCTTCGATCACATCACGCCCACCGACATACATCGTGATAAGTCCAATTACGCCCACCACCGCCAGCCCCAGCGTGCCGGTGAGGGATGTGCCAGTGATGGTCTTCGCAATGTTCTGAAACAGCCGTTGCACGCCCTCGCCAAATACTGCCTTCTCGCGCTCCTCGGCGGTGTACACCTTGATCAGCCGAATTCCGCCAATCGTTTCCGTCAACCGCCCCGTCACTTCGGCCGTGATGACACTGCGTTCGCGGAAAATCGGACGCAGGCGTTTGAAAGCAATGCTCATGCCCGCACCAAAGAAACCGAGAAACACCAGCGTCGCCAACGTGAGCTTCCAGTTCAGGTACAGCAACACACCCAGCGCCGCCACGGCGCTCAGGATACCGCCGGTAAGCTGGATAAGTCCGGTGCCAATCAGGTTACGAATGCCTTCCGGATCGTTCATCACGCGCGAGACCAGCACCCCGCTTTTCGTGCTGTCGAAAAACCGTACCGGTAGTCGGATGAGGTGGCCCTGCACCTCTTCGCGCAGACGGGCAATGGCCTGCTGCGCCGCGACGCTCACTACTTGCGAGAGTGCATAGCCCGTAACGGATTGGACAATGGTGGCAGCAAGGCCAGCAAGCACGATGTAGCCGAGCATGCGGGTATCGCCATTCGGCAGGACATCATCGAGTACGCGTTTCGTGGAATATGGCAGCACAAAACCGGACGCACGGCTGAACAACATGAGCACGAGGCCGATGCCGACTGACTGGCGATGCGTCCAGATGAGTGCGCGGGCTTCGGCCCAGGCGCGTTTGGTGTCGTACTTGGGTTTTTTCGGAGTCGGAGAGGCCATTCGAGAATTCTAACGCGTCGGTCGCGGTCGGGCCTTCGTCGCTATTTCGCGGCTGAAGCGACCCTGAGCATCTCGAAAGTGACAGCCTGGGTGTCGACCTGCTGGCACCGTACACTTGACGTTTCTACGGTCACCGTTGATTGACGGTCGAGAGTTGTGCGGCTGACGGCATCGACCCCGTGTAGCCGAATACCGAGTACAGCGTCGCAACATCTCCGCTTCGGCAAGGTACCCCCCGGGGAACCTGTCGACCTGTCGTCGGGCACTCTCGGACAGTACTGACATCGCCCAACTCCATCGCTACGTTAAACAGACTCGCATGGCGTCGACGGATGGCGCATTCAACACACGCAGAACCCCCTTCTGGTCCCGGAATGCATATACCGAGCGCGGAAACCATCGCGAAAATGGAGGTCCTCGCTGACCTCGAGGCCGATGTCGACGAACTCATGGTAGCGCATGAAGCCAAGCGCATCCTGTGGTTTCCCAGCGAGGTGCTGGCTCCGCCGCCCGACACCGACCCGGACGTACACGTGAAGGGTCTGCGCGAGCGGGCCCGCGGCATCAGCATGCCCGGGCGCGTGGCGCTGGCACTCAATCTGCTCACGGAAGAAGGATTGCCGCACTTTCATCGACTGCTCGCGGTGTACCTGGGCAGTGACTCGTTCTGGGCGCGCTGGACCAACCTGTGGACTGCCGAGGAAGACCGGCACGGCGCGATTTTGCATGACTACACGCGTGACAGTCAGATCCTCAACAACCCGATCCTTGAGAAAATGCAGTTCGAGTACCTGCGTGCGGGGTTCGAGCCG
>JANOKE010001056.1:0-2328 GCA_031419135.1 Gemmatimonadaceae bacterium | reverse complement strand
AACTGCGGTTGAAGTACACCAACTGCGGTTGCCGTACCCCAACCGCAGTTGCTTATCTGCTGTTACGAAACCTCTCAAGCAGATCCACGGCCCGGAGACGCGTGAGCGAGCTCGCCCTTGCCCCCACCAGTCGCTGCGTGGTGCTGGACAGGTGCGACGAACTGGCGAAGCCCAGCACCTGTGCCACATCGCGCACGTCGTATCCGGCGTTCTTGGCCAGCTCGGCGGCCGCGAGCACGCGGACCAGGTCGATCACCCGCTTCAGCGTCGGTGCGCCACCCACCGCGAAACTGCGTGACAAATGTTCGCGCGAGACACTGAGTTCGCGCGCCAGTTGATCGGTGCGCACGGGTCGGCCGGCGCGGCGCACCACACTTCGCCACACGGCCAATTGGAGCGGGGTCCCGAGTCGCAGGAGGGCCGGCGGGTCGCTCAACGCGCGCTCGAAGCGCGTAGAAAACGCGTGCCGAAGAACAATTTCGCGCGCCACGGCGTCGTCAACGCCGTCGATGAGAACGTCGGCCACGCCATGTTCCGCGGCCCGGGCCAGCAACGGCGCATCGGCCGGAAGCAGGGACGTCATGAGCACGAACGGCACGCTCTGAAAGTCGTCGGCCCGCGCGACCAGACGCGCCGCGTCTTCGCCGGCGCCCGCATCAACGATGACGGCATCAACCAATTGCCTGGTAATCTGCTCATCGAGCTCGGCGGGCGACTTGAGCAGGAGCACATGGGCGCGTCGTCGTGGAAACGCCGACCGGATCAATACGCGCGTGCGCTCACGCTTCAGCAACGCCACCAGACAGAGGACGGTGCCGGGACTGTCGGCACCGGTGCGTGTCGCGGACACCATGATCAGCGCGACTCCGGTGCGATCGGCGCTGTGTCAGACGCGTGAGGCTCCGGCTCGAGCGGATGCCCCATCACCATCGCATTCGCGCGCAGCAGTACCTCGCGCGCGTTCGCGTACGACACCAGCTTCGCCGCGTCCTCGTAGGTGGCCCACCGACACGCGGTGATACCCTCGGCACGTTGCGGTTTGGTGTGCGCACTGCCGGTGCGCATGAGATAGAAATGACAGACCTTGTGCACCAGTCGACCGCGAAAGCGAAAGAACCAGTCGATCGTGTCAATCTCGCCATGCAGTTCGAGCGCTTCGATGCCGGTTTCTTCGCGCACTTCGCGCACGGCCGCGGCGTACGGCTGTTCGTCGACCTCGAGGTGTCCTTTCGGGAAACCCCAATTGCGATAGCTGTCGCGAATGACCAGGAATAGCGGCTGGCCGTCGTCGACCCGGTACACGACACCGCCCGCGGACGTCTCAAGGCTGGCACGCCCGGAACGCGTGCGCGGTTCGGACGACGTCGTCGCCTCATCTGGCTCCCCGTCGGGCGCGCGGCCCAACTCCGCGTCGTCGCTCACGTGCCGATCAGCGGTGCCGACCCCTCAAGGGTCGGTCGTCCTTCAATGAACTGCCGCACGATGGGATCGGTGCTGTGCTGGATCTCATCGATCGTGCCCACCGCGCGCACGCGTCCCTCGTAGAGCATGGCGATGCGCGTCCCCACGGTGTAGGCACTGCGCATGTCATGCGTGATCACGATGCCGGTGACATGCAGTTGTTCGCGCATGCGCACCATCAGTGCATCGATGGTCGCCGCCGTCACCGGGTCGAGACCGGTGGTGGGCTCGTCGTAGAGGATGTACTTGGGACGCAGGGCGATCGCCCGCGCGATGCCCACGCGTTTGCGCATGCCGCCCGAGAGTTCCGCTGGCATCCGGGTGTTGTTGTCCGGAAGATCGACCAGATCGAGCGCCTCATCAACGCGGATCGTGATTTCCTTTTCGGTCAGTTCCCCTTGCTTACGCAGCCCCATGGCGACGTTTTCGCCAACGTTCATGGAGTCGAACAGCGCGGCGAACTGGAACACGTAGCCGATCTGTCTTCGCAGCGTGTACAGTGCCTTGCGCGACAGCTCGTCCACCCGCTGTCCATCCACCCAGACTTCTCCGGCGTCCGGCTCAAGCAGGCCCACAATGTGCTTGATCGCCACCGACTTTCCCGTACCGGAATAGCCGATGATGACCACGGTCTGGCCCTCGGGCACCACGAGTGAGAATCCCTCAAGGACCTTTTTTTCACCAAAGGCCTTGTGGATGTCCTTGAGTTCAATCATGACTCGACGATACTGACAGAGTCGGAAGTAGGAAGTAGGAAGTCGGAAGTACCGATACAAGAGTACTGAGTACTTAACAGAGTACTGAGTACTTAACAGAGTACTGAGTACTTATCAGAGTACTGAGTACTCTTCATTCAGTACTTCCGAC
>JANOKE010001055.1:0-3132 GCA_031419135.1 Gemmatimonadaceae bacterium | reverse complement strand
CGAATAGTGAAAGTCGCGATGGCCGGTGGTGCGCCGGAGACCGTCTGCGAGTCCGGTGGGCTCGCAAGGGCGACGTGGCTGGAAAGCGATACAATCATATTCGGCGCTCGCACCGGCCTCATGCAGTGTGCGTCGAACGGGCAGGTGACCACGTTGCTCGAGAGTGCCTCAGGTGAGCGGTTAGACTTTCCGCACGGCCTGCCAGACGATCGAGGAGTGCTCTTTGGAATACGGGGAGCGAACGCGAGCAGGCTGATGGTGATCGACCCGCGCACCCGTGCCGTCAAGCCGCTGGACATCCTTGGGAGCGACCCACGGTACGTCGCGACTGGTCATGTCGTGTACGTAAACGCGGAAGGACGCCTTCGCGCCGTGCCCTTCGACCTAAGGTCTCTCGCCGTTACGGGAGAGCCGATAGCGATCGACGAGCACGTTCGCGTCGAGATTGGTGGAGCCAACCTGGCGGTGTCGCGAAATGGTACCATGGTCATTCCTGGCATCGGGTCGCAGGCGCTCGTTCTGGTAGACCGATCTGGAAGATTCGAGAGACTCCATGCGAAGCTCGGAGATTTCGGCGATCCGCAGCTGTCACCCGATGGCAGGCGCCTCGCCGTTAGGCTGGACAACAACATCTGGCTGTTGGACCGCACGCAGGGGACCTTGACCCGCCTTACGTTCGACAGTGCGGCTAGCCGGCCAGTGTGGAGCATGGATGCGCACCGCGTGGCGTATACCCGACAAATCGGCCGTCGGGTTGATGCCCGCGTCATCAACCCAGACGGCAACACGAAAGCGGATTCCTTATTGGCCCTGCCGTCGCTGGAAATCTGGGAGGTGCTTTTTGCCCCGAACGACCGATCGATATTGGTGCGCACGGTCGGTGGTCCCGGTAGACGAGATGTGTGGCTGTCGTCGCTCGACTCCATTTCGCCACTGCAACCCCTTCTCACGACGGCTGCCAACGAAGTGGCACCAGCACTTTCGCCAGACGGGCGGTGGCTCGCGTACGTGTCCGACGAATCAGGGCGCGACGAGGTTTACGTTCGATCGTTCCCCGGCATGGAGGGGCGCTACCAAGTGTCCCTCGACGGCGGCGCGGAGCCGGTGTGGTCCCCTCGTGGTGGTGAGTTGTTCTACCGAAACGGGCCGTTGTTGTTGGCCGCCGAGATGCGCGCCGGGACCAGCTTTGAGGTCGCGCGTCGCACACCCCTCTTCTCGGACGGCAGCTATATCTCGGACGGGACACACGCCGTGTACGACGTAACACCGGACGGCAGTCACTTCGTCATGGTAAAGCGCATGCAGACCGGAAGCTACATGACCGTGACCTTGAACCGGTTCGCTAACCTGCGGGACAGGGGTGCGGCTGCGCGCCGCTGAGGCGTTGGCAGTGAACACCGGGTCACTTCGCGGTGGATTAGCCGAACAGGATGTCCGGCCGCAGCAGGAAACCGGGCAGCGTCGCTTCACCCGCCGTTGCGTCATCACGTCGTCACCTCGCGACACGAAAAATGCACTCGGAGCGATCGTGCGGGATCGTGACTGCGACGCGTGTCAGCCTGCGGAAGATGCGGGATTCACGGGCTGAATATCGACGCGTTGCGGTCGGCCAGCAGTTCGCGCAGCGCGGCGCGATGACAGCGCGCCTCGTCTTCGCAATAGCATCCGACGGACACGTTGGTGGTGTGTGAGAGCGCCGCGAGCAGATCCAGCAGGTGCGAGGCGGGCGCGACTTTCATCTCGGCGCGGTACTTTGCCGCGAAGCGTGCCCAGTCGCGGTCGGTCGTCGCCGCGAGCGCCAAGGCCACCAACGCCGGCGATGGGGCAACCTCCGGGAGCCACACGTCGTACCAGTTGCCCGTCGCGAAGCGAGCCTTGGGTACGCCGCGCGGCGGACGGCGGACGGTTCCGATCCGAAGTCCTTCATCCGGATGACGATCACTTCCCAAACGAACAATTCGAATCGACATGGCAACTCACCTGGTCGCGACGGTGGCGTCTGGCGCGAAGGAGTTCGAGCGATAGAGCGGTGGACGGCGAAGGCTCACATCGGCAGCGCCGCTTCGTTGAGGAAATAGTGACCAGGAACCGACTGACAGATGATGAACCGCTCAAGCAACCTGGCGAACGCTGTAGCATCGGCTTGAGACCGCGGGTAATAGCGCCGCGCGGACCGGGAACTCACGGCGCCAGCCTCCCGAAACTGACGAATGATGCTCGCACCGTGAGGGCCAACGCCGAGCGCCAAGCTTTGCGACGACTGCCTGAAGTCGGCAACGATCGTTTGGAGGAGCGTTGCGACAGCCTTTTGCAGCCTCATGACGTTGCCATGTTGGAGGACGGGAAACAACTTCGGCCGTTGCTGAATCTCATCTTTATCACTTGGGGAAACCGTACACGACGACTGCAAATATAGCCGCCTCGGGTTCGCCTGTCAGCAATGGGCTCCATTGCAGCGAGTCAACCATTGCTGGATTGACGACAACCATCAGACCGCCACAAACGCGATCAGCTACCATGCCCGGACAGCGCGACGACCACGCCTGTCTTCCCGGCGTCCCCGCACCGTACATCGCCGCCGTCGTGCAGGCCGCGCCGATCGCGTTTGATGCGGCGCGCTCGATAGAAAGAGTCGCCGATCTGTGCGCCGATGTCGCGCGCCGCGGCGCGTCGGTGGCGCTCTTTCCTGAGGCGTTCGTCTCCGCGATTCGCGCGGCCTCGACTTTGGCGCGTTGATCGGCTCGCGATCCGCCGAAGGACGCGAGCAATTTCGTCGCTATTGGGAGAGTGCGATCGACGTGCCCGGGCCCGCCGTCGCACGACTCGGAGAAATTGCGCGCGACCGCAACCTGCATCTCGTGATTGGCGTGATCGAACGGGACGGTGGTACACTCTATTGCACGGTGCTGTTCTTCGCGCCTGACGGATCGTACCTGGGCAAGCACCGCAAGCTCATGCCTACTGCGCTCGAGCGCCTGGTGTGGGGGTATGGCGACGGTTCCACGCTGCCCGTGTTGCGTACGGTGCGCGGGAGTGTTGGCGCCGTGATCTGTTGGGAGAACTACATGCCGTTGCTTCGCGCGGCGATGTACGCCAACGGGATCGAAGTCTACTGCGCGCCAACGGCCGATG
>JANOKE010001054.1:0-2879 GCA_031419135.1 Gemmatimonadaceae bacterium | reverse complement strand
GTGAGCGCCGCCGGAAACAATTTCCAGAATGACACGCCAACGTTCCCACCTTGCAACTGTTGTGATTGCTGCAGGACGTTTTCGAGTCCGCCGCCACGGCGGATGCCCCACACGAGCAACACCACGCCGCCGGCGAGCAACACCGGCGCTGCTGCATTGCCCAAATACTTGATGCGGTCAATACCGCCGATGATGATGATCACCTGAACGGCCCAGAACAGGCCGAAGCTGATTGCGATGTTGCCCGGCACCGTTGACCAGCCACTGAACGCTGCCGTCAGCAGCGCGTTGAGGGCGAGTGCCCCGATCCACGTCTGGATGCCGAACCAGCCGCAGGCTACAATCGCCCGCAACATGGCTGGAATGTTGGCGCCTTTTACCCCGAACGACGCTCGACACATGACGGGGAACGAAATACCGTACTTCGTGCCGGCGTGGGCATTGAGAATCATCGGCACCAATACGATGACATTGCCCAGCAGGATGGTGATCATCGCCTGCCACCAGGTCATACCTTGCGACATCAATCCCGACGCCAGCGTGTACGTCGTGATGACCACACTCATGCCAATCCACAGTGCGGCGATGCTGTACGTCGACCACGTGCGCCCCTCCGGTGGCGTGGGCGCGAGGTCTGCGTTCCAGAGGGGGCTGCTGCGAATATCCGCGTCCATGGTATTCAGACGCCAGCCCGCGTGCGCGGAAGCCAGCGGCCGCGGCCCGCCTGTCCCACCACCTTGTAGTCGTTGACGATCACGTCACCGCGTGACAGGGTGGTGCGCGAAAAACCGGCCAGATCCCATCCGTTGTAGGGTGACCAGTCGGCATTCGTTTCCATGGTGGTTGGATCCACACGGTGCGTGCGCGTTGGATGGATGATCGCGAGGTCGGCGTCGGCACCAATGCGAATCGCGCCCTTCCGTGGGTCAAGGCCCATGATACGCGCCGGATTCGTGCTCAACTTCCGGCACATGTCGTCGATCGACAATTTTCCTTCCAGCACTCCCTTGGTGTACGTGAGTGGAAGCAGCGTCTCGAGGCCGGGCATTCCCATGGGGATCTTTGTCCAATCTCCCTCCCACATGGCTTTCTGCTCGCGCGTGAACGTGCAGGTGTCGGTCGAAATCACCGACACGTCTCCGTTCGCCAATCCCTGCCACAGCCGTCGTGAATCCGCCGGCTTCTTCAGTTGGGGGCAGCAGGCAAACAGATGCCCATCGTCACGGGCGAACACGGCGTCGTCCAGTACCAGGTACTGCACGCACGTTTCGGCAATCACCTTCACGCCACGTGCCTGCGCGGCGCGAATGATGTCGGCGCCCTCGGCCGTGGACATGTGCACGATGTATAGCTGGCCGCCCGTGGCCTCGCACCATTGCACGGCCCGTTGGATGGCCTCGGCCTCAATGAAGTTGGGACGCGTGATGGCATGCAAAACCGCGCCATGCTGCTTCATCAGTTCCGGCGTGTGATGCCGCGCAATCAGCTCGTCAAGCACGCGTGACGACTCCGCATGCACCAGCAGCATGGTCCCGTGCTCTTTCATCTGCTCGAGCGTGCCAAACAGGGCGCGGTCGTCGGACTGCCACCCCTCGGATTCATAGATCATGAATTCCTTGAACGTGGTAAACCCGCGCTCGACCATCCCGGCAATTTGCGCCTTGTGTTCGTTGTAGCGCGTGATGCAAATATGAAACGTGTAATCAATGAGCGACTTGCCCTCGGCCTTTTTCATCCACGTGTCTGCTGCTTCCGACAGGGAGCCACCAGGCGACGGAATTGCGAAATCAATCACGGTGGTCACGCCGCCGCGCGCTGCCGCGCGGGTACCGGATAAATAGTCGTCGGCCGAGACCGTGCCGCAAAACGGCAACTCGAGATGTACGTGCACATCCAGCACACCCGGGATTACGAGGTGACCGCCGGCGTCTATCACCTGGGCACCCGCCGCGTCGAGCTGCTCGCCCAGCGCCGCGATGTGCTCGCCCACGATGCCGATGTCTCCGACGAACGTGCCGGCTGGCGTCACCACCGTGCCGCCACGAACCACCGTATCAAATGGTGTCATGACGCGTCTGGTGCGGCGTACCCTTCCACCGGTTCGTAACCGCCCTGGTAGGCATCTCCGTCGGGGCGCCGAATTTGCGACTGCAGCACCACGCGGTCGCGACGGATGCCACGGAAGTTTTCGACAGACGTCCAGCCGTCGGCCGCATGTTTCTCCAGGAACTCGTCGAGTCCCTCGTTGAGGCGGGAGATGACGTGCGGCCCTACGGCCGAATCCAGCATCGCGCTCGTACACACCTGCACCGTGCCGCAGCCAAGCAGGAAATACGACAACGCCTGGGTGAAATCCGACACGCCACCAATCCCGGAGAACGCCTTCTCCGGAAACGCCTGCGTCATCTTCGCCATGTTTGCCAGTGACATCGGGAGAATGGCCGGACCACCCAGTCCGCCGCTCGATACCAATCCGTCAACGTTGATCTCGAACTCCAATGTTTCCGGATCAATCATTGGCAGCGATGGAAACGTATTCGACGACACGATCGCATCGGCGCCACCGCGAAGGCAGGCGCCCGCCTCGATGACGATGTCCCCGGTAGCGGGCGTGAGCTTCGTCCACACCGGGATCGTGGCCACTTCGCACACCGCTTCCGTGACCACAGAGCACAACGCTTCATCCTTGCCAATGTTCGACCCCATGTCCTTCCGATCCATATGCGGACAGGAAAAGTTGCACTCGAGGCCGTCGGCACCCGCGTTTTGACATGCTTCCGCGAGCAGTTGCCAGTTGCGCAGCTCCTTGTCGCTGCCCGAACCGGCCATGATCGACGCGATCAGCATGCGCATGGGATACTCTGCCTTGATGCGCCGTA
>JANOKE010001053.1:0-2231 GCA_031419135.1 Gemmatimonadaceae bacterium | reverse complement strand
CTCGATCGGATGGATCACCTCGCGGACTCCGTCGCGATAGACGTGCTGCGCTTGCTCCTCCGCGGGACAACACCCCGCTCCCCCGCACTTCGCACCGTTGGAACCGGGTCGTTTGGCGCCCTGAAGGAGTTCCTGCAGGGGCAACTCTTCTATCGTCGCCGGCTGTGGGACTCTTCCGAGACGCACTTTCTGCGTGCCATCGCACTCGACTCCAGCTTCGCCCTCTCGTACGTGGGCGTGGCACGCGCTCTTGAACAGCGACCGATTGCACGGGCGATTCCAGAGGCATCGTTTTACGTCTTCAGGGCAGCCGCGTTCAATCACGGACTTGGCGCTCGCGATAGCGCCCTGATCGCGCTCGATTCGATTTACGTGGCCGCCTACGCCAATCCTCAGTCGCTGCCCCGCGACCCGCAGCACTGGCCTCATATACGCCGGGCGATGGCGGCAGCGGAGCGACTCGTCAACGACTATCCGGATGACGCCGAGGTCTGGGTGAGGTACGCGGAGGTACTGTACCACTTGGGCGGCGTTGCGACTCGCACCGGCGAGCACGATGTTCTGGAGGCCTTTGACCGCGCGCTCGCCCTCGATTCGGCGCTTGGACCGGCGTATTCACACACGGGCAGCCTTGCCCTGCTTCTTCGAGGGCGGGAGGGACAAAAACGCTATGGCATCAGTGCGGCACGACATGGGATAGGGACAGCCGCGCGCGACCATCGAGTCGTAAGCGAACTCGCGCGATTTGCCTCGTCGAATCCGCGCCGCGCCCGACAAATCATCGATACGATACCGATTGAGGTATTGTGGGCCAACTATCAGTCAGTCGCCGCCACGGATGTTGATGCGACGCTGTTTCCTGCGGCCACCACGCGACTGCGGACCGCCATCAGCCACGGTACGCTCGGCGGAGTGTCGGATGGCGAACTGAACGACCTCACCGTCAGAACACTGCTCAAGTCGGGACGCTTCAGAGAGGCGGCCAGCGAAGTAGATGCTCGATCACAGCCGCAGCAGTTCGCGTCGGCCGCGCTTTTGGGAGCGCTCCCGGATCACCGCGCACAGCCGGTGTTCGCGGCTTGGCTGAATCAGGCGGTTCCGCCGTTCGAATGTCTTCGCCTTCTGGATTGGTGGGCTCAACGCGGTGACGTGGTGAGCATCAACCGGTGCGCTGCGAAACGCGTACGCGAACTTCAGCGCGATTCGGCGTCTGCCATTCGCCGGATGGCAAGACCGATCGCCAATCTCGGCGAGGCCTTTGGCGCGCTCGCACGACACGATACGCTACGTGCGGTCCGTGTGTTCGATACGTTCCCAGATTCACTCTGTCCGGTCTGGTGCTGGTTTGCGCTCGAACCGCGCGCGCGTTTGTTGGCAGCGGTCGGCCGACCACGCGAGGCCCTCGAACTGGCATTCCTTCGCTCGCATGTCGATTTCGCTTTTTCAGCGATGACTGCTCCTTGGGCGCTTTCGCGAGCTCGACTCGCCGCGCAGTTGGGGGACGATCGAGCGATCGCTGCCTACCGGGTCGTGGCGGAGACATGGGCTCATGCTGATAGTTCATTGCAGCCCAACGTCTCGGAGGCCGCTGCAGCAATCCATCGGCTTGGGGGGACACTGCACACCGACGGTCGCGTGTCGGGCAGGAGGGTCCCTCCGTAGCCACAGGCAACGATCGTCAGTAGTTGATCTGCGCCTGCAGCCGCAGGAAACTTCCCTTCTGCCGATTGCCGATCGTTGCCGCATCCTCGAAAACGCGATTGGACATGGTGTACTGCGCGGTCAACTCGAAGTTGGCGAAGGGGAGCCACTCCACTCCGGCTTCGACTTCGTGCACTTCGTAGCGTCGCGCATCCTGTTCGACTTTTTTTCCGCCATGATAACTCTGCAGTCGAGCGAAGGGTTGGACCACCTGTCCATGGGTTCGCCACCGGTACATGGTCTGGACAAAACCGCCCTCGAGCGAACGCTCGTCGATGGAGCGTGAGGCAGCCTGAAACTCCGGTCCTTTGCCCCAGTTGTACTCGGCGACCACACCGAAGGGTTGCGCATACCAGACCAGCGAGAGCGCCACGCGCTCGTCGGCGTACTCGGGCTGTGACTGCACGCCACTCGACTTCGCGGGGAGGACGAATCGACCGCTGTAGCCCGAGACACCTGCTTCCACGAACTGTCCGTTGGGGAGGCGCCAAGGATAGCTCAGGCGCGCGACTTTGTGCAGCGAGTTGTTC
>JANOKE010001052.1:0-7256 GCA_031419135.1 Gemmatimonadaceae bacterium | reverse complement strand
TCCAGGATGGACAGTCCGTCCGGCACCGTCACCGGTCGTCCTTCGATCGTCAGCGACACCATCTTCCGGTCAGTCATACGCGCCTCACGCGGCCGAAGCGCGCAGCGCGCCAGCGACCGTCACCATGCCGCGTGTCGCGCCGATTTTCGCCTCAAACTCCGGGCGGAACTTGGCGAGACCGGATATTACCGGTGTAGCGCATGAGTCGCTCAACACACAAATCGTTTTCCCGCTCATGTTGTCGGCGATCGACAGCAGCGTATCGAAATCCTCAACCGTGCCTTCTCCGTCGCGAATGCGCTCGAGGATACGGGTGGTCCACGCGGTTCCCTCGCGGCACTGCGAGCACTGCGCACAACTCTCGTGGGCGTAAAAACGGGCAAGGCGGGCGATCTGTTTGACCATGTCCTGGCGGTCGTCGAACACGATGACTCCGCCCGACCCCAACATCGTGCCAGCGGCCACGAAGCCCTCGTAGTCCATGAGCGCGCCTTCGGCCTCCTCACGCGTGAGGATGGGTACGGATGATCCGCCCGGAATCACGGCTTTGATTTCGCGACCTGGCAGCGGACCGCCACACAGGTCGTACAGGAAGTCCTTGAAAGGAAAGCCCAGCGCCACTTCGTAGTTGCCCGGAAGCGTGATGTTGCCACACACCGAGAACAGCTTGGTGCCGATGCTCTTCGGGTTGTCGCGTCGACCGAACTGCTTGTACCACTCGGCGCCGTTCTTGATGATGTACGGGACGGTGGCCAACGTCTCGACGTTGTTGACGGTGGTGGGCATCCCGAACAGCCCCGACACGGCGGGGAACGGCGGTTTGATGCGCGGGTTTCCGCGGCGTCCTTCCAGCGAATTCATGAGGGCTGTTTCTTCGCCGCAGATGTACGCCCCGGCGCCCCGATGCACGTGCACGTCCACGCGCTTGCCGGATCCCATGGCGTCGGCGCCGAGAATCCCCGCAGCGTATGCCTCTTCAACGGCTGTCGAGACGCGCGCCAACGGTTCGGTGAATTCACCGCGAATGTAGATGTACGCGGTCTCGGCGTAGATCGCATGTGCCGCAAGCGCGACACCCTCCACGAGGCCGTGCGGTGTCCATCGCATGATCTCGCGGTCCTTGAATGTGCCGGGTTCGGACTCGTCCGCATTGCATAAGAGATAGTGCGTTTTTCCGTCGGGCTTCATGAAGGACCATTTCAATCCCGTGGGAAAACCCGCACCGCCGCGACCGCGCAAGCCGGACTCCTTCACGATCGCCTGCAACGCCTGTGGATCGGTATCGAGTGCCCGGTCGAGGGCGTCGTAGCCGCCACGCTGACGCCAGCCGTCGAGCGTGCGCGCGCGCGCATCGCCGAAATAGCGCGACACGATCGGGGTTTCCCGGGCGTGCGAACGATGCGGATATCCCATTACTTCAGCTCCGAGAGCAGTCGTGGCACCGATTCCGGTGTCACCGACTCGACGAACTCGTTATTGATCATGATCGGTGTCGCGAACCCACAGGCGCCCAGACACTCCACCTCGACCACGGTAAATCGCCCGTCGTCACTGGTCTGCCCGAGATCGCCGCAGCCGGAGTGCCGCAGGAACGCATTGACCACGTCTTCCGCGCCGCACACGTTGCACGGCGTGGTGGTACACACCTGGATGAAATGCCGTCCCACCGGGTGCTGGTGATACATGGTGTAGAAGGTGAGCACACCTTTGACGTAGGCTGGCGTGATGGCCAGCACCGCCGCAACCTCTTCCATCGCGGCCTCGCTGACCCAACCACGCGCGTCCTGAATCATCCACAACGCGGGCAGCAGCGCCGCCTGTTTGGTGGGGTAGCGCACGAGAATACGATCGAGTGCCACGCGTCGATCGCCCGTAAACACCAACTCGTACGGCGCGTCGTGATGCGCGCCGTTTTTCGGCGCGGCAACCAACGCGCCGCCGCTGGCCGACGGTCCATGACTCACCGGTCGATCTCTCCCATCACGATATCGATACTCGCGTTGATCGCAATGACGTCGGACAGCAAGTGGCCTTCGACCATCCTGGAAATGGCCGACAGGTTGACGAACGACGGCGGACGGATGCGCCAACGCACGGGCTTCGCCGTGCCGTCGCTCACGAAGTAGTAACCCTTCTCTCCCTTCGGACTTTCCACCGCCACGTAGCACTCGCCCGCCGGGGGACGCGGACCTTCCATTACCAGCTTGAAATGATGAATCATCGACTCCATTTCACTGGTCGCCTTGTGCTTGGGCGGTAGAATGAGCCGCGGATCGTCGATGTTGATTGGGCCCTCCGGAAGGCGACGCACCGCCTGCTCCAGAATCCGCACACTTTGGCGCATCTCTTCGACGCGCACCAGAAACCGATCATAGACATCACCCGTGGTTCCCACGGCGACGTCGAAGTCGTACGTCTCGTACTCGAGATACGGGAAGTCCTTCCGCACGTCGTAGGCAACGCCGGAGGCGCGCAGCATCGGGCCGGACAGACCGGCATTCACGGCTTCCTGGGCGCTGAGCGCCCCCAGGCCAACGGTGCGACCCGCCCAGATGCCGTTCGTTTCCAGCATGTTCACGGATTCGTTGAGCGTCTTGGGGAAGCCTCGAAGAAACGCCCGCAAACCATCCAGCCAACCATTCGGCAGATCGGCCGCCATGCCGCCCACGCGGGTGGCAGAGGTGGTGAGTCGCGCGCCCACCCATCCCTCGAGCAGGTTGTAGATGTTCTCGCGCTCCTGATAGAGCCAGAGAAATGGCGTGAACGCGCCAATGTCCACCGACGTGGTGCCAAGCCACACGACGTGCGACATGATGCGCGAGAGTTCCATCAGGATTACACGCAGGACTGTGGCCCGTGGCGTGCATTCCACGCCGAACAGGCGTTCGGCGCCGAGAACGAACGCTACATTGTTGCCCGGCGAGTTCAGATAGTCCTCCCGATCGGTCCAGGGGATGATCTGATTGTACTGACGGTATTCGCCCATCTTCTCGAAGCCGCAATGCAAATAGCCGATATGCGGAATGCACCGCACAACAGTTTCGCCATCGAGTTCGAGTACGAGTCGCAGGACCCCGTGTGTTGCCGGATGCTGGGGTCCGATGTTGATCAGCATGTGATCCGACTCGAGCTCGGGTTCGGAATTTGGAATCGCCTCAAGCGCCACCGCGCCGTGTCCCTGTCGTGCCAATGGCGCGCGGATCGGTTGCCCGTTCGCGTCAAGCCCGCTGGTGCCGAGCGCGACTTCGATGGTGCGACGTGTGCTCACGCGCCGTCTTCCGCCGCGTTCGCACGGGGAACGGCAAGTTGCTGCTTCATGTCCACCGGCAGCGCGTCAAACGCGTCGGCGATCTGGAGTTCCTCCATCGAATAGCGCGCCGCCGGATCGGCGGCGAGCGCCTGCTTGAGCTGCTCCGCGCGGGAGAACCTGCCGCGCAGCGGGAAGTCTTTCCGGAGCGGGAATCCCTCGCGGTAGCTGTCCCAGAGCAGGATGCGTCGCAAGTCGGGATGTCCTTCGAACTGGATACCAAACATGTCAAAGCATTCCCGCTCCAACCAATCCGCACCGGAGTAGATGTCGACAATTGACGGCACTGACAGGGTGCCGCGCTTCGCCAATTCCACCTTGAGACGGAGAAAGCGGCGATGTGCGAGCGCGCGCAGGTGCCAGACCACTTCCAGGGGTCGACCGGCATCGCGGTACTCGACCGCCGTGACGTCCACCAGATAGTCATAGCGCTGCGTCGGCTCGTCGTGGAGCCACTGGATAATCGCGTGTACGGCATCCGGTTGCACGAACACCGTGGTTTCGCCCCAGACCACCTCGTGGCGCGTAATGGCGGGACCAAACATCGAGTGCAACGCCGCCACCGTGGCATTCGCGGTGCCACCGCGGTGGACGATCCCGTGCGGTGAAATCGGCGCCCCGTTCGCATCGCTCATCACGGATGAGGGCGATGCGGCCAACGCGGCGCCCGCGCCAGGGGCAACGACGACGTCGCTTCCGACGGTATCCGTCACGGGGCGGATCGCGTTTGATTGACCGCGTTGCCGAAGGGTTCGGACAGTTCGTCGATCCGCGAGGGCGGGAGGTACAACATGCTGTCCGGATCGGGGTCCATCTCGACGTGACGTCCGCGATCCTTGAGCCGATCCTGCTTGATCTTCTGCTGCAGCATGATAATCCCATGCATCAGTGCTTCGGGCCGTGGCGGACATCCGGGCACATACACATCCACAGGGATGATGGTGTCGATCCCCTGCACGACCGCGTAGTTGTCAAACATTCCGCCGGTGGAGGCGCACGCGCCCATGGAAATGACCCACTTGGGCTGTGGCATCTGCTGATAGATGCGACGGATCACGGGGGCGAGCTTGAGGGGCACGCGACCCGCGCAGATCAGCACGTCGGCTTGCCGCGGCGAATAACTCAGTCGCTCCATGCCGAATCGCGAGAGATCGAAGCGGCTGGCCGCGGTGGACATGAATTCGATCGCGCAACACGCCGTGCCAAACGGCATGGGCCACAGCGATCCGGCGCGCGCCCAATTCACCAGGAAGTCGAGGCGCGACGTGATCCAGCCATCCTGCGATGCGGGATCGACGGTTGTCGTTGTGCGTGACCCCGGGGTCAGTCCCACGTGAGTGCTCCCTTCTTCCAGACGTACACAAAGCCCACCACCAGAATGAGCGCAAACATCAGCATCTCTCCCAGCCCGAAAAACGACAGGTGTCCCGTTGGGCACGCGTCGGCGAGCAGAGGGACCGTGCAGGAGAGCTGCCGGAAGTATACGCCCCACGGAATCATGAACACGGTCTCAATATCGAACACGATGAACAACATCGCCACGACATAGAACTTGACTGAGAAGCGATCGCGCGCATCCCCGAGTGGCGCAATCCCCGACTCGTACGGCTGGGACTTGACGTCGGTTGGTTGCGCCGGAGCCGTCAAATGCGCGATACCCAGGATGAGCACCGCGTTGACGATCACGAACCCGAGGAGCAGCAGGACCGGCAAATAGTGACGCAACATCGTCGAGACGATGGGGGACGCTGGACGTGGCGGGTGGACTTCGTGAAAAAGTTCACAAAGTCATCGGACACTAAGGTAGTGTCTGGACCGCCGCGACTCAATGCAGCGTTGGCGTTTCCCCGCGGTAAGCGGACCGTCTCGATCTGGCGCCATCGCGTGGCACGAACAGCAAATATTACCGCAGGGGTCCCAGGGGATGCGGGGGAAAATCAAGCATGGAATTCCTCTGCGCTCCCCTGCGTACCCTGCGGTAGAAATGCGATCGCGCCATTGATCGATCGCCCGCCGAACGCACGCCAGCTTTAACTTTGTGTCCCGCGTCGATAAGATTCGCCCGAGTAGTCGTATTCACCTTTTTCCCGCCATCCCGATGGGGCTCTGCTCCGACCGCTGGATCACGCGCATGGCGCGCGAGCACCGCATGATCGATCCTTTCGAAGACCGGCAGGTGCGCGAGGGAGTCATTTCCTACGGCGTCAGCTCGTATGGTTATGACATGCGGGTTGCCCGTGAGTTCAAGATCTTCACCAACGTCCTCAGCTCCATCGTCGATCCCAAGGCGTTCGACCCGAAGAGTCTCGTCGAATTCGAAGGTGATGTCTGCATCGTGCCACCCAACTCGTTTGCCCTGTCGCGGAGCGTCGAGTACTTCCGGATTCCGCGCAACGTGCTCACGCTCACCGTTGGCAAGAGCACGTACGCCCGATGCGGCATCATCACCAATGTCACGCCGTTCGAGCCGGAATGGGAAGGCTACGTCACGCTCGAGATCTCGAATACCACGCCACTGCCGGCGAAGATTTACGCGAACGAGGGTATCGCGCAGGTCGTGTTCTTCACCGGCGACGAACCGCCCGAGATCAGTTACGGCGACAAGAAGGGCAAGTATCAAGGACAGCTTGGGGTGACACTGCCACGCATTTGAAAGCCCTCAGCCTGCCCCGACGCCCGCCCGCGGCTCACGCTGCGTGGCGCTGGCCTTCAGAAAGTCGCGATTCATCTGCTTGATCACGTCAATGCTGATTTCCTTCGGGCACGCCTCCTGACATTCTCCCACCAGCGTGCAGTGCCCGAATCCTTCAAGATCCATCCGCTCCACCATGGACAACGCGCGCCGGTCGCGCTCGGGCTGACCCTGCGGCAGCGCACCAAGGTGGGCAATCTTCGCGCCTGTGAACAACGACGCCGACGCATTCGGACACGCGGCTACGCATGCACCGCAGCCGATACACGCGGCGGCATCCATCGCCTCCTCCAGCACGTCCTTGCCGATCAAGATCTCGTTGGCATCCCGCGCGCCGCCCGTGTTCACCGAGATAAACCCTCCGGCCTGAATGATTCGATCAAACGAGCCGCGATCGACCACCAGATCTTTCACAATCGGGAACGACGATGCACGCCACGGTTCAACCGTGATCTGATCGCCGTCCTTGAACGCGCGCATGTGCAACTGACATGTGGCCGTGCCTTTCCAGGGTCCGTGCGCCTGCCCGTTGATCATCATGGCGCAGGAGCCGCAAATCCCCTCCCGACAGTCATGCGAAAATGCCACCGGCTCCTTGCCCTGATGGGTCAACTGTTCGTTGAGCATGTCGAACATCTCGAGAAACGACATGTCGCCGCTCACGCCATCGAGTGAATACGTCTCGAGCTTGCCGAGCGCGTTCGATGCCGACTGACGCCATACCTTGAGAGTCAGTTTCATCACGTGTAGCTCCGCGTGGACAAGTGCACGTTTTCGTACACGAGCGGTTCCTTGTTGAGAATCGGCGTCTGGCCAATACCCGCATATTCCCACGCCCCCACGTACGCGAACTGTTCGTCGTTGCGTTTGGCTTCGCCGGCGTCCTGATACTCCACGCGGAAGTGGCCGCCACACGATTCTTCGCGATGGAGGGCGTCTCGGCACATCAGCTCGCCCAGTTCGAGAAAGTCGGCGACACGCCCGGCCTTTTCGAGCGATTGATTGAGGGACTCACCACTCCCCGGCACGTTGAGATCGCGCCAGAACTCCTCGCGCAGCGCCGGAATCAGTTCCAGTGCCCTGGAGAGTCCCTCGCGCGAACGCGCCATGCCGCAGTGGTCCCACATGATCTTGCCCAACGCCTTGTGAAATGAATCCACCGTGCGTGTGCCCCGAATGGCGAGGAACTGCTGCTGCTGCTGGCGCACGGCGGCTTCTGCCGACGTGAACGCGCCATGTGTGGTGTCTACCGGGGCG
>JANOKE010001051.1:0-3957 GCA_031419135.1 Gemmatimonadaceae bacterium | reverse complement strand
TCGCCGACGGCTACGGCAACTCGCGCGTGGTCAAAGTGGACAAGAACGGTCGATGGGTGAAAACGTGGGGATCCCGCGGATCGGCGCCGGGACAGTTCAATATCCTGCACACGATCGTCAATGATGCAAAGGGCAATATCTATGTCGGCGATCGCACCAATCGCCGCATTCAGGTGTTTGATCCGGAGGGCAACCCGATCCGCATCATGCAAATCGATGTGCCGTTCGCCAGGGAACCGAACATCATGGTGGGTGCCGCGCCCGGCAGTGGCGGCAATCCACTGGCAGCATCCGGTGCACCCTGGGCCATGTGCATCACGCCAGGCCCCACGCAACATCTCTACGTATCCGACGCCGTGCCGGGTCGTATCTACAAGCTCACCCTCGATGGTCAGGTGCTGGGAGTGCTCGGGGAAGCCGGAAAACAAGCAAAGCAATTCGGATGGGTTCACCAGATCGCCTGCCCGTCGGACAACGAGTTGTGGGTGGCCGAAATCTTGAATTGGCGGGTACAGAAGCTCACGCTGCACCCGTAACAGGTCTCCGCACCGTCTTGCCACGCCACACGCTGCATCCCAGTTGGAAATCGAACAACCATGCGGGAACGAAACACGGAGAGTCGTGATGTATCGCACTGCGAACGCTGGATTGGTGGCGTTGTTGGCGTTGGTGTTGTTGAACGCCACACAACCGGCTGTGGCGGCGTCAGCCAGCCTCTCGGCGCAGACGCCACCCAAACGGATCGCCGTGTTGGATTTCACCAACGGCACACCGATGAATCCGGAGAAGGTGGAACCGCTGCGACGCGCGCTCGGAACAACGCTTGCCGGATCGCTCGCGCGGGCCGGACGGGTGCAGGTCATCGAGCGTCATCGGCTCACCGAATTGCTGGACGAGCAAGATCTCGCCACCAGCGGCCGTATCGATGACGCAACCGCCGCTCGCGTGGGACGTCTGCTTGGCGTGAGCTATCTGTTTCTTGGCGCGTTCATCGTGCAGCCCAACGGTCAGATGATGGTCAGCACCAGACTGGTGGATGTGGCCACGTCCACGGTAACTGCCGGTCCGGAAATGGTGGGTGACACGCGTTCGGCCACCAAGCTGATTGGTCGTCTGGCGACGTCGCTGGTGAAGCAGTTGAAGCTTCCACCAGACACAGGCGGGGCCGGGTCGGCTGTGAAAGACTCGCCGGAGCTGAGCGGAGCGATTGACGCGCTCGCCCGAGCTTGCGACAAGCGCGATTCCACGGGAGTGTCAACCAACCGTGCGGCGATTGTGACTCGCGCACCCGGGCATCCCGCGTTGAGTGCGCCCTGCTACTGAATTTCCAAACGGTCGCCTGGAACTAAAACCGTCGCTCGAGCGCGAGTCGGGCGCCCAACACCGTAAACCCGCCGCTCCCGATCCCGGTGTCAACCGTGCCGATTCTGGCAGTAAGCGACGGCTGCAGTGTCCACGTGGACGAGTTGATGGCCAGACCCAACACGGGCGCCACTGAAGACGAGGCCGCGGTAGCCAGCCGATTATCGATCTCCACCGCTGTTACCAAACGGCCGCTCAGTTCAAAAACGATATCGGTGCGTCCCGTCATCGCCTTCGCGCCTCGCAAGCCCGCTTCGAGCATGGTGTTGCCACTGTTGGGAAGGGTTGTGCCATCGCGCTTTAACGGCGACCGCAGTCTCGCGGCGCCAAACAACACCGTGTTCTTGAAGCGCGTGGTGGCCGGCTGCCACTGCCCATCAATGGCCACGGTTGGGCCAATCTGCACCTCGATTGGCTTGAGGTTCGCCCCCTGCGAAACGAGGTCGGTGCCAAAGAGATCGAGACTGGCGGTGACCTGTCCTTTGCTCTCACCGAACAGCCGACTGGCACCGGCGCTCACGCGGATGACCTCACCGGGATCGTAGGCGGTGGCTGACGCTCCCACCGCGAGCGCCGCAAAAGGGTCGTATTCGCCGCGCCACTCGAAACTTGTGCCGACAGCAACGCCCCACTGTCGCGATGATGACGAGAAACTCTTCACGAGTCCCACGGTTGCGCCGGCGCCAAATCCCACCGCCGGTTGCGTGAGGTTGATGGCCGGTGAGGCCAATACCGACAGGGCCAACAGCTGTGAGGCATCGAGACCGGTAACCCCGGTTGGCAGGTTGCCACCCACCGTCAGGCGGAGGCCGAGTCGGTCGAAGCGGCGTGACAGGCGCACCCGAACGTCGCCTACGCCGCTCAGTTCATCGCTGGGGGTGTTGGTGCCGGCGCTCTGGCGCTTCCCGTTGGAGGCACCGGCTCCGAGGTCGAATATCCACGCGCCACCGATAACGGTGCTGAGTTGCAATGGCAGCGATAATGAGGTCGCCGAAAGAACACGCGATGAGTCTGCGCCGGCCAAGTCCGACTCCAGTATGCCCCCGCTGAAGTTCACCCGCTCAAAAATCACTCCCACGGTGATTTTCGAGTTCGCCGGTGCCTGCGCGCGCGCCGAGTTTGGGCAGACGGCAATCGATGTGGCGAGCAGCGCGACGAGCGGCAGGGCCGCGAGGGTGCCTTGGGGCGGCCTCACGCGTGAGGAGTGATACATCACGGTCTGATCCGAACGACGATGGTACCCGACGCCGACGACAACGCGGGACAGGTGGGCGGACAGAGTGCCGGCGGGGCCACCGAACGGACCACGCGATCGGTGACGCCCAGTATCAACTCATCGAGCAACCGATCGAAGGGTTGGCGGGAGACTGGACGACTGGGTGTGGCGACCGGGTCAGTAGTTGGTGTCGTCGCCACGACGGGCGCAGTGACCGGCGAGAGCGCATCAGTCGCTTCCTGGAAGTTCGGGTCGAGTCGAACGGCTTGCGCGTAGAACTGCCGGGCCTGTTGCGGATTTCCCAAGGCGTCAGCCCGACGCCCGTTGCCGAACGCAATAAGGGCATCGAGCTGGCGCGTGGGTCGCTTCGCCAGCCGTACGCGCTCGGCTGGCGACAATTCGATTCCGAGTCGTTGAAACGCGCGCTCGGCAAGTCGTTCCTGCGCGTCGATAATGCCGTTGAGCTCCAGACGCTCGGAAAAAACACGTTCGGTTGTTCCTGTCTGCACGTCCAGGAGCGAAACATCAACCAATGCGCCATTGCCGACCGGATTCACGTCGCCACTGAGCAGGCGCTGGGCGCCAACCATCTGCCCGGCCCGGGGCACCGATTGGGGCACTACCCGACCGCTGGTGGCCAATCCCAGCTCCTTCAGCACGGCGTCCAGGCGCGCCCGTTCCACAACCCGCACGCGGGGCACGAGAGCCAGATCGCGAGACAGGATTTCAGCGAGCGCGAATCCGAGTCCTTCCATGCCGGTTCCGCCCGTGAGCGGAAGAACGGCGACGGTGCGAAGTGGCTGTGGCGCCGCACGCGGCGCGGGCGCCGACCCGCCCGACGACGCACAGCCGTTGGCGAGGAGACTGCCAGTGGACAGCGCAAGGAGAACAGCACAACGACAGAGGCGACTCGACGGCAGGGCAGCGTTCATCGGAGGTCCAGAGAAATACGGTGCCCGCGAACTATCGTGGGGCGGCACAATGCGTGTCGATCCGCCTATTCTACGGAGTCCGTTGGCATCGCGGCAAGTGGAGCCGTGTTGGACGAGTTCAAATGGCTCGTTTTTTCGGAAATCCGGGGGATATCATTGCCGGATCCGGGCGAGTCTTGCGCACGACTCGCCCGGACGCGTATGGTAACGATGGCTTTTCTGTCTCCTCGTGGAACCCGACGTGGCAAATCTGATGCGCTTCGCAGTGCCCTTTTTCAGCCAATTCCGGTCACGATGGATGCTGACCTCGTCGTTTGCGCGTCGTCGACTGCCGTGGCGTCTGGGGTGGCTGCTGCTGGCGCTCCCCGCGCTGTCGTGCGTGGACAAAGATTTGGTCTCTACGCTGGCAGGTTCTTCGCGCGACGCGAGACTGGGCGTGGAGGTGTC
>JANOKE010001050.1:0-7036 GCA_031419135.1 Gemmatimonadaceae bacterium | reverse complement strand
CAGCGTCGTTCACGCCGTCAACCAGCGTGCGCAGCGCGGCGGGTTGAATGTCGAGGAGTGCGAGGAGACTCGGATTCCCCGCCGCACTCAGGGCACCGGCAGTGGTGTCGAGGTAGACCAAGGCGAACGCGGCATGTTCGTCGGCCGATGGTCGGGCATTTAACGCAGTCACGGGACTCGAAGTGGAAGGCGGCGGTTGGGTTGGTTACTTGCCAAAGCCGAACACGAGAGAGATAACGGAATTCTTCGGCGACTGCTTGGTGCCCGTGGACGATTCGTCATCCTTGACGACGGTTTTGAACCCTCGACCGTAGCGCAGTTGCATCAACACCTTGCTTCCACCAAGCGACCCGGCAATCCCCGCACCCACGCTCGCGCCGATATCCGTGTTTTTGAATGGGTCGCTCGTGGTGCCGTTGTCATCGAATTCTTCACAGTCTACGCTCAGACTGCTCCCACTGCTCTCAAGCGTGCCACGGCAGGCAACGCGCATCGCGAATGTTGGACCGGCGGTGATGAAGGGGTGCCAGCTTAGCGATTCTTGATGGTTGACAGACCGTTGAACAGGTCGGCCGCTCCGACATCCACATCCGTCACTTTAGCCGCCGTACCGCCAAGCAG
Organism: Gemmatimonadaceae bacterium; assembly: GCA_031419135.1. Taxonomy (GTDB): domain Bacteria; phylum Gemmatimonadota; class Gemmatimonadetes; order Gemmatimonadales; family Gemmatimonadaceae; genus Gemmatimonas. The sequence continues at coordinate 6,415 of JANOKE010001050.1, read as the reverse complement.
CACGCCAAAGGTAGTGCGACCGCCACCTTGAGCCGAGGCCGAACTGGCGACCATCACGAGGGCAACGACCGAGCGAAACAACGAGTATCGAATGCGCATATTCAAGCTCCAGATAAGGAATCGCCGAAGACAGTGAACAGTCCAAGCCATGGCGGCTACGAAAACCCAAGCGAATTGGCAACAGCGTTCAACTCCAACGATCCCGCGACTGTTCCCTGCGCCAGTCGAGGTGATCCACCTCCCCGACCTCCGGCTGCGTGCAAGGCGGTTCGCAACGTCTGTCCCGCGTCGACGCCGCTGCCCTCTGACGCCCCCAGCATCACGCCGCCGGTGGACGGACTCAGCACCAGTACGACGCTCGACCCTAAGCCCAGCAACGCCTGGACCAGCGGCTCGGCATCGCGCACCGGACCCGAAACGGGGTCGAGGCGAATGTGCCGTATTCCGCTCGCGTTCGCGGGCGCGTTGTCCCATCTCGCCTGCGCCTCGTGACGCGAAAGGTCCGTCATCAGCCGTTTTCGCTCGCGCTCCAACTCCGTCACTCGCCGATGCTGCGTTTCCACCAATACGGGGAGGTCGTCGGGCGACGCTGTGAATTCACGCGCAATCGTGGTGAGCAACGCGGCGTCGGCACGCGCTCGTGCCACGGCCCGCAGACCGCACACGAACTCCAGTCGTGTGTTTCCCTTGGTTCGCTCGGCACGACGAAGCAGGATGGCACCAATCTCGCCGGTGTGCGCGACATGCGTGCCACCACACGCGCTGCGATCAACGCCCTCGATGGTCACAATGCGCAGCACCCCGTCACGATCGCTCGCCTTTCGCAATCCGAGGGCCCGTGTCGCCTCCTCGAATGTCACGGTGATGATGTGATTCTCGACGGCCATCTGATTCACCCGCCGTTCGATCTCAGGGATGGCGTCAGGCGCGATGTCCGAACTGGCAACATCGACGGTATTCGTGGCGTCTCCAAAGTGCACACTGACGGTGGGCCACCCGTACGCATCGCTCAGCAGGGCCGACAAGAGATGCTGCCCCGAGTGCTGCTGCATGTGATCGAAGCGTCGATCCCAATCAATCTGTCCCTCCACTCCATCTCCCACGGCGTACCCACAGGGTTCCGCGCACACGTGCACCACGCGCGACTCCTCGTCGATCACGTCCACTACGGCGGCGGCACCAAGACGCCCGGTGTCGTGCCGTTGACCCCCTGAGGTGGGATAGAACGCCGTCCGGTCAAGCACGACATGACTTCCGAGATTTTCAACCGCGACGACGGAGGCCGAAAAACGGGCCAGCCGTGCGTGAGAATAGTAAAGTCGATCGGTCATAGGCGAGGGGATGCGCTGGCGCAGCGCGTTTGTCGTGTGTGAACCCGCGACGCGGGCGTATCTTTGATGGTATGACGGCCACGTCCCAAGGCAATATGACTCACGGTGCAACGGCGCGTAGCGCTGGAGGTACCGCGCGTCGGCATCGCGCAATGATGGTGGGCACGGTGTTCATGTGCAGCGCATGTACCGGTCTGCTGGCCTCTCGCCGAGCCAGCCCGGCGCCTCCAGTGAACGAGCGGCTCGCAAGCCGCCCGACGCATCGCGTGCGGGACACACCCGTCGTGACGCCTGCTCCGCCGCCAAATGCGATCGTCGCAGAACCGCTTCAGCCCGAGCCAGATGCGGTCGCGTCCGACTCCGGCGGCGTAGCGCGACTGATGCGTCTTGCGTTGGTGTGGCACACAATTGCGTTGCACCATCCCTGGGTGGCCACACGCGGCATCCCGTGGGATTCCGCGCTTATCATCGCCGCCACTCGTGTCCGCGCCGCGAGCGACGATGCAGCACTGCGCAGCGCCTACGACCAGTTCGTCGCGATGCTTCGTGATCCGATAACACAAATCGAATCCGCAACCATGATCGAGTCGGCGCCGGTTGCTGTCACCAGCGAACGCACCGGCGACAGCGTTGTGGTGATTCGCATTGCGCCCTCTGCGTTGCTGGACGCAACGGATTCAGCACTGGTGGTGGCGGTCGCGGACCAACTGCCGACGCGCGTTTTGATTGACGTGCGTGGTGCCGCCACGGCCAATCCGTTTGAAACATCTGTACGACTCGATGACTTCCTGATCCGTACCGGCCTTGCCGATCGCCTGGTTCGTGGCTCTGTCGCCGCACCGGCAATTCGCACCCGGCGTATTGGTGTTTGGGCCGCCGCCGCTGCGAACCGCGCCGTTCCGGTGTTTCAAGACGGCTGGCAGCAACCGGCCGAACGCACGTTTACGGGACACGCCACGCGTGCTCGGCGCGTTGTCATTCTGGCAGATTCAGGGACCGTGTTACCGTCGGTTCTGCTGGCTGTTCACAATGCAGGCGCATCGCTTGTTGCTGACGGCCAATTGCGCCATGCAGCACCGGTGCCGCGCATTCGCGTTCCAATCACGACGGGTCTGGTAGCGACAATTCGAGTGGGTGAGCTGGTGCACGCCGATGGATCGGTTGACGTGATACCAGACACCACGATTCACCGTACCGCCGCTGCTACGGGAGATCACGGCACGCAGGCAGCAATGGCGATGCTGCGTGCACCGGCACGACTGCCACTGGCCCAGCGCCCACTGCCGCCATTCGTGGCGGCTGCGGTCACACCGGTGTTCTACGACACAACTGCGTACCCGTTCATGGGGGCGCGTTTGTTGGCCGGATTTCGGTTGTGGAGCGCCATGCGCGCGCGTCATGCGCATCGAGATTTGTACGACGACGATCTTGATGCCGTTTTCGAGCGCGTGATTCCCCGGCTCGAAGCGGCACGCAGCGCCGAAGAGTATGCAAAGGGCATCGCTGAACTGGCGGCATCGCTCGACGACGCCGAAGGAATGCTGCATGGGGTGTCGTATGACGCAGTGGTTGGCGCCGCGGCGTTGCCGTTTCGCGTGCGCTCGGCCGAAGGCCGCGTGTTCATCACGGATATCATTCGCGATTCGGTGACGTCAGCGCTGCTGCTGGTGCCCGGAACCGAGATTGTGGCACTCGAAGGATTCCCGACAGTCGCCTGGCTGTCGGAGCATCGTCGCATGGCCCCCGCCTCCAACGACTGGACGCGGACGCGAAGCCTGATGCCACAGATGTCGCGCGGCCGCGCGCACGACGCAACTGTGCGCGTTCGGGACGCGAACAATCGGGAGCGCGCACTCTCGGTTCCACGGCGCGTGACGTATCGCGAGCAACTGCCAACGGTCGAGCGTCCTTCGGGCGCGCCTACGCGTCTGCTCAGTGACGGCATTGGATACCTCGATGTGGAGCGGCTCACGGAGGGCACGGTGGAGGCCGCGTTTGCCGCCGTCGCTGCGGTGCGAGGCTTCGTGCTCGACTTGCGCGGTGGGCTCACCGTGAACGACGCACGGTTGCTCAGACACCTCGCCACCAAACCGCGCGCCTTGATTGGTCGCGTTGTGCAGCGCACGCTCACCGGTCCCTGTCTGGCAGCGATCCGGGAGGCCGCCGTCGAGTGTCCCGACGTGCGTGAAACGGACCCGTGGTGGCGCACGGTCGATACCGTGGCCGAATTAGGAGGTCGCATCGTGGCGTTGATTGATGAACGCACGCAAGGCGCGATGGAGCGATTCGCGCTCTCGCTGGAACAGATGTCCACCGTAACCTTGATTGGCAGTGCCAGCGCCGGTGCGCTCAGTTGGACCACCCCCCTGTCGCTTCCCGGCGGCCTGTCCGTGGGTATCGCCACGCAGGAAATTCGACGCGCCGATGGCGGTCAGATTCAACGCGTGGGATTGACTCCCGCGGTGGATGCACGGCCGACGGCGCGCGGACTTCGCGCCGGCGACGATGAGGTGCTGGCGCGCGCGCATCAGTGGTTGCAGCAGCAACTCGATCCACCGCGCAGACGTCGATAGCGTTCATGCCAGGCATTGCCACCGCGCTGCGACTGCGGTCTGCGCGTTTATGAGTGTGTTCACGACGTCGCTGCCGATTGACGACGCCGTGCCGACGTTGCTCGCCGCGCTCGAGTTGCACTCGAACGTCGTGCTCGTCGCTCCGCCCGGTGCCGGGAAAACCACGCGCGTGCCACTCGCTTTGCTTGACGCTGAGTGGTTGGCAGGTCGCCGCATGGTCATGCTCGAGCCACGCCGTTTGGCGGCGCGCGCCGCGGCGCACTATATGGCGCGTATTTTGGGTGAGACGGTAGGTGATCGCGTGGGGTACCGGGTGCGCGGTGACACACGCGTGTCGAGTCGCACGCGCATCGAAGTGGTAACCGAGGGCGTGCTGACACGCCTGTTGTCCAACGACCAGGCGCTTGAACCGTACGGTGCCGTGCTCTTTGACGAATTCCATGAGCGTTCGCTGCACGCCGATCTGGGACTCGCGTTGACACTCGAAACACAACAGCACCTGCGCCCGACGTTGCGTGTGCTGGTGATGTCGGCCACACTCGATGGCGATCGGGTGGCACGACTGTTGGGTGGAGACGGTCCGCCGGCAGCGGTGGTGCGGAGCGACGGGCGCCTGTTTCCGGTAGAGACGCGATACCGAACTCCGCGACCCGATGAGCGACGTGAGGCCAGCGTGACACGCACCGTGCGCGAGGCTTTGGTTGCCGACGAGGGCGACATCCTGGTGTTTCTTCCCGGTATGAACGAACAGCGACGTGTGGCGGAACGACTACTGGGCGACCCGTTGCTGGTGGCACAGCGCGCGACCGTGCATGTGCTGCACGGCAGTCTGCCGGTGACCGAACAGGATGCGGCAATATCCGCCGCGTCGGCCGGACAACGCAAGATTGTATTGGCGACGAGGATCGCCGAGACAAGTCTCACCATAGAGGGTGTGCGGGTGGTGATCGACAGTGGGTGGTCGCGACTGCCGCGCTTCGACGCGCGCGCGGGGCTCACACGCCTCGACACGGTGCGGGTAAGTCGCGCGTCGGCGGATCAGCGGCGTGGGCGCGCGGGCCGCGTTGCGCCCGGCGTGTGCTATCGATTGTGGGACGCGGCCGAGGACCATACGCTGATGCCCCGCACGCGTCCCGAAATCCTTGATGCGGATCTCTCAGCGCTGGCGCTGGAATTGGCCAACATGGGCGTGAGCGATGCGACATCTGTCCGGTGGATGGATCCGCCGCCCGTAGGCGCGTTTGCGCAGGCCCGCGAGTTGCTGATGCAGCTGGGTGCGCTCGACGCCGCCGGTCGCATCAGTGCGCATGGCCGTTTGATGGCCACGCTGCCGTTGGCGCCGCGGCTCGCGCACCTGCTGATTGGCGCTCAACAGCAGGGACTGGCGCGATTGGGCGCCGAGATTGTCGCGTTGCTCGAGGAGCGCGACGTACTGCGCGGTGAGGGCGGACCGCCGCCGTCGGATATGCGCCTGCGCCTGGAGGCGTTACGGCGCACATCCGCGGCCGATGTTGTGAGCATGCACGGCGCATCGGTTGATGGAGACGCGATGCGCCGCGTGCGTGAACTGGTGTCGCAATTGGGTCGTGACACGCCGGTTGGTCGCACCGGCACACCGTCGGTGCCTGCGGCCGCATCTGCCACGGAAGTCAAGACCGATGATCTTGAACACACGGGGTTACTGCTCGCGTTGGCCTATCCCGATCGCGTAGCGCAACGACGTTCTGGTGCGGCGCCGCGCTTTCTGATGCGTGGCGGTGCAGGGGCGGCCGTGTTGCGCGGTGACGCCCTGGCCGACGCGGCGTGGTTGGCGATCGCCGAGCTGGATGGCACGCCCCCCGAGTACCGTGTGGCGCGGGCGGCCCCGCTGACGCGGGAGGAAGTGCTGGAAACTTTTGGCGAATACGTCGTCACGGCGCCCGTAGTGGAGTGGCACGAGACGTCGCAGCGGGTGCGCGCGCATCGACGTTCGATGCTGGGCGCGATCGTGATTGACGAACACGCTATCAACGAGGTCGATTCGTCACTTGTACGCCGCGTGCTGGTGGACACCGTGCGACGCGTCGGTGTGGAAGCGCTTCCGTGGAGTGAGATGGGCGTGCGTCTTCGCGCGCGACTGATGTTTGCTCACACGCACGCCGCCGAGTGGCCGGATGTGAGTACTGAGGCGCTGACGGCATCGCTCGACACGTGGTTTGCGCCGCATGTTGACGGCGTGCGCCGATGGAGCGAACTGGCATCGCTCGACTGGAGTGAGGTGTTGCTGGCCATGTTGCCGTGGGATCGACGCGCAGCGCTCGACCGATTGGCGCCAACACATCTTGAGGTGCCGAGTGGTTCGCGCATCGCGCTGGACTACAGCAATCCGGTTGCGCCCGTGCTGGCAGTGAAGCTGCAGGAAGTATTTGGCTGGAGCACGACACCCATGCTCTGCGACGGACGCGTGCCGGTGACACTGCATTTGCTGTCGCCAGCGCAGCGTCCCGTGCAGGTCACGCGCGATTTGGCAGG
>JANOKE010001049.1:0-1183 GCA_031419135.1 Gemmatimonadaceae bacterium | reverse complement strand
GTGACGGGGCTGAAAGCGTCGGTAGACTGGCCCACGTATGGCAACGACGCCGGTGGGCTCAAGTACTCGCCACTCAGCGACATCAATCGCGCCAATGTCGCGACCCTCGGCGTGGCGTTCACGTGGCGCAACAACGAAGAGCCGATTCCGGCCAGCGAGGGGCAGAAAGCGGCGCGCGCCGGTCAGTTCCAGACCACACCACTGGCCATTCGTGACACGTTGTTCTTTTCCACGCCGTTCAATCGCGTGATTGCGCTTGATGCCACATCGGGGCGCGAGCTGTGGGTGTTCGATCCGAAACCGTGGAAGACGTACGGGCAACCCAGCAACGGCACCGGCTTTGTGCACCGCGGCGTGGCCACCTGGACCAACGGGCGCGAACGACGCGTATTCATCAACTCGCGTTGGCGTCTCTTTGCGCTGGACGCGTCGACGGGGCTCGTGATACCGGGTTTCGGTGAGCAGGGGATGGTGGATCTCACCGCGCGGTTGTCACGCCCTGTGCGCAAGGAGCACTACACCAATACGTCGCCGCCGGTGGTGTGGGGCAATCTGGTCATAGTGGGGAACGGCGTGGGCGACCGGTTGGTGTATCGCGGCGATCCACCGGGCGATGTGCAGGCATACGATGTGCGCACGGGAAAGCGCGTGTGGCGATTCCAAACCGTGCCGCCGCCGGGTCAGGTTGGCAACGACACATGGCGCGATAGCGCGTGGGCGTACGAAGGGCACACCAATGTGTGGGCACCGTTCACGGTGGACAGTGCGCGCGGTCTCGTGTATCTGCCGGTGGGTACGCCCAGCAATGACTGGTATGGCGGCGAACGCAAGGGCGCCAACCTCTTCGCTGAATCCATTGTCTGTCTCGACGCGCGCACCGGTCGGCGTGTGTGGCACTATCAAATCGCGCATCATGGCCTGTGGGACTACGATTTGCCTGCGCCGCCCAACCTGGTGACGGTCACGCACAATGGTCGGCGTGTCGATGCGGTCACGGTGCCAACCAAACAGGGTTTTCTCTTCGTGTTCAATCGGGTCACCGGCAAGCCGCTATGGCCCATTAAAGAACGCGCGGTGCCGTCCAGCACGGTGCCCGGCGAATCGGCGTGGCCCACGCAGCCGTTCCCCACGAAGCCGGCTCCATTCACACGACAGGGATTCAGCGTTGACGACGTGATCGACG
>JANOKE010001048.1:0-2146 GCA_031419135.1 Gemmatimonadaceae bacterium | reverse complement strand
GTTGGCCATGGCCGGCGGTGTGAACTCAGACGGCAAGCAAGACAGCTTTCAACTGCTGCGGGATGGTAAGCGTCTGCAGGTCGCGCTGTCGGGCGATTTGCGTTTAGCCGATTCGCCGCTGCAACCCGGCGATCAACTGCGCGTGCCACAACGCAGCTGGCTCTCGCGGAATGCAGCCCTGGTTGCGTCCGGAGTCACATCAGTCGCCGTGGTGGTTATCACGTCAACCGTTCGTCGATAATGACGCGCCTGGACTTGATCCCCGCTCAGTACACGCGCCTCGGAAACGGGAACGTCAGCACTCCGGAATTGCCGGTGCCAGACGCGATCAACATCATGGCGGCAGTGAGACGCAATCGGTGGGTGCTGGTCGGCTTCGTGGTCTTGTCGGCGGTGCTGGCCGCAGCCTACTCCTTCTTTGCGACTCCGTTATACCAGTCCGGTGCTGTGGTGCGTTACGAAGCCAATCGGCTTGACATGCCGCAACTGGTGCAACTGACCTACACCGACAATCTCATTGGTACCGAGATGGAAGTCCTGCAGGGTCGCCGCGTTGCCGTTGCGGTGATCGATTCACTGGGACTACGGGCGCGCCTGGTGTCACCGCGGAATGCGCATCTTTCCAGTCTTTTCAACGAGCTTCGTGTTGTGGCCGCGGCCGACAGCCAGACGCTGGATTTTCATGCCAATGGGAACGGCGCCTTCACGGTCTCGCGCCCGAATTCGTCCGACGCCCTTGGTGTCGCCGCTGTCGGCGATACGGCCCGGATCGCCGGTGTCTTGATGGTGCTGTCGCCCGCGGCCAGGAGTCTCAGCTCATTGCAGCTGCACATCGATCCGCTCAGCCGTTCGGTCGCGCGCTTTCAGTCCGCCCTCAAGATCTCGCGCCCAGCGCGTGATGCCGACCTCCTCACCATTGCGTTTCGTGACGACGATCCGAGCCGGGCCGCCTCGGCCGCGAATCTGATTGCCGGTACGCTCATCGCTGATCGACAGCAAGCGTTTCACGGGCGCGCCGGTTCGGCCGCCCAGTTCCTGCAGCAACAGGCTGACTCACTTGGTCGTCAGCTGCGCGCCGCTGAGGATTCGCTTCAGGTGTACCAGCAGCGTGAGCATGTCATAGACGTGCCGCAACAAGCCAGCGCCGAAGTGACGCGGTTGGCCAGACTGCAGGCAGACTTCGCGGGGGTGCGTTCGGAGCGGGATGCGTTGTCAGCATTGGTGGCGCAACTGCATGCAGACACGATTGGCGGCGTGCGTGACGGACAGGTGGCGTCGCGTCGGTTGATGGCGTTTCCCGCCCTTCTCGCCAACCAGTCGGCCGCCGTGCTGCTGGGATCATTGGCGCAAGTTGAAACCGAACGGGCACAGTTGTTGATCCGCCGCATACCAGCTGACGCCGATGTGCAGATACTTAGCCGTCGGGTCCGCGAGATAGAGGCGCAGCTTCAGGGGATCGCCGAGTCATACCTTCAAGGGTTGAGCAATCAGGTAACGGCTTTGGAGGGGGAGTTGGAGCAGTTCAGCGCCGCCCTCGATGTGCTGCCGGAGAAGGAGTTGCAGAGTGCCCGGCGCCAGCGCGACACCAAGGTGTTGGGCGACCTGTACATGCTCGTGTCGACCCGTCTCAAGGAGGCGGAGATCACAGGTGCCGCTGGCGATCCGACGGTGCGCATCGCCGATAGCGCTTCAGTTCCCATCCAGCCCATTCGGCCGAGACCCTTGATCAACATGGTGCTCGCGTTGGTGCTTGGGAGCCTGCTGGGTATCACCGCATCACTTGTTCGCGAGCTTGGTGACCGAACCGTACGCTCCCGCGCCGATGCGTTGTTGGCCGGCGGGCGGCCACTGCTTGGGTCTTTTCCGAGGTTGCTCCCCAACTCGCGCGCGCGGATCGCCCGTCGACGCGTGGGAGGTGCTGAAACGTCGCGCGATCGGACGGCGGCATGTATTGCTTCGTTGCTGGTCACGCAGCCAGGGGTGTCCGGCGCGTATATCGAGTCATTTAGCGAGCTCCATCAGAATCTCGCGTGGGCGCTGCCTGACACCCCGACCAGCGGTACACCAAACGGGTCCCCGCTGTTGCTGGCGCCGTCGGGCGCGTCGGCGGAGTTTGTCGAGTACCTGACTGAACTTCACGGCAGTC
>JANOKE010001047.1:0-1690 GCA_031419135.1 Gemmatimonadaceae bacterium | reverse complement strand
CGTGCGTGGCCCGCCGCGAGCAGGATGTTCTCCGGTTTGACGTCGCGGTGAACGATGCCGTGCGCGTGCGCGTAACCCAGTGCATCCGCCATTTCCTGCGCGATGCGCAGTGCATCTTCGACGGGCAACTGCTTCTCGCGGTCCAGGCGCTGGCGCAACGTTTCACCCGCAACGTACGGCATCGCGTAATACACCAGATCGCCAGCTTCCCCCGAATCGAGCAGCGGAAGAATGTGCGGATGATCAAGGCGCGCTGTGAGCTCGATCTCGCGCAGGAACCGCTCGCCACCAACCGCCTGCGCGAGTTCGACGTTCAACACTTTCACCGCAACCAGCCGGTGATGCTTGACCTCTGTCCCCAGATACACGGTGGCCATGCCGCCGCGACCGAGCTCGCGCTCGATTAAATAGCGGTCAGCAAGTGCGGCTCGAGCTGCAGCAAGCGGATCGTGCATGGTCAGGGGTTCGGAAAGTGCGAGCTGCTCAAATGATAGGCCCTCCGAATGCCGCTCGCCAGCGAACGCCTCAGAGTGTTTCTTGCGCTCCCCCGGTTCAAGGGCGTCAAGAGACATTCAGAGTTCTTGCGCCCAGTTGCCTTCGCACTGATGTCCGCAAGCAGTTCCCGGGCCGCCCAAGCGCAGGTCGAGTGCGAGAGCACCGATATCTGATTTGTCCGGAACCCGCACGCCATCGCATCAATCGCGCCCACCTGGGCGCAAAGTCGCCGGACCTCAGTGGGCTCGCATCGACAGTAGCAATCGCGGTCCTATGCGAGTGAGGCAACGTTTGCACTCGGCCGCATAACGTTGCGTTCTGCTGCAGCGCTCTCATAAACCTGCGCGCGCAGCGCGCATTCCGCAAAGCGCTGTCGGCAGCAATGCGTCGTTATACAGCAGGGCGCCGATCACCGAGGAACGAGGCTACTTCCTTGAGAGTAACGAGAAGACGGCCTCGATTCTCGGGTTTGTTATTGACGAATAGCGGACTGGGGTGCGGTGTACCGAAAATTCGGACCTGTGGACGTAGCTCCGCAATCGCGCGCCTCGCAGCACCGGCTTTCTGCCCGACAAGCACGACTGCACGGAGAGCCGGGAGCAGAGGCAACAGCTCTGCTAACGGACCAATCCCCTGCGCAAGGTCGGTTCGATTCGCTGGGCGAATGCGAGTGCCGGTTCCGATGTACCACTGGACGACGTTCCATGAGACCGTGCGCTCACGCGCGATGCCGGCTTCTTGATTGAGTAAGAAGAAGTTCTTCGCCGTTTCATCTGGGTTGTTGCGCGAAATGAAACCCGCTTCGACGGCTCTGGCTCCCGGCGCTTCGAGTAGGAAAAGTACCTCGGCGTTGACGCCGCCATCCCATGGATCAAAGTAGGGAATTGCAGCCGTGCTCCCAACTCGCGCACGCAGATGCTCGACGTACCGAGTCAGCGGTGCGACGTGCGCATCGCTGAGTTGGCCTCGCAGAGCAGTCTGGACAGCGGGATCGCCGAGGGACTTTGGAGTATCTGCCTTCACTTACATGGTCAACTAAGGGTCGGCTGCTGTATAACGTAAGGTTCAGTTGCAGCCGAATCAAATAAGGCGAGCGCAGCGAGCACACAATACTTCGGCTGTCAACTGCAACCCAATGTTAGAAAGCCGGGTCGCCCGCTCTAAGCTTTGCGGCAACCGCTCGCAGCGCCGAGGC
>JANOKE010001046.1:0-3046 GCA_031419135.1 Gemmatimonadaceae bacterium | reverse complement strand
GCGTATCCGCTGCTGTTTTTCACCGGACACCTGCCGGTGCGATTGACGGAGCGCGAGGCCAGCGTGCTGCGGCGTTATCTCCGGCGCGGCGGCATGCTGTTTGTGGACGATCACAACCACGACGTGGACGGCGCGTTTCACAAGACCGTGCGCGAGGAGATCACTCGCGTGGTCGGCACGCTTGTGCCCTTGCCGAATTCCCACGAACTGTACCGGTCGTTCTTCGTGTTCGAAACCGGTCCGCCAACCACTTCGCACGAGATGAACGGCTGGGGTGACAATCTGGTGCATGAGCAGCTTGAGGCCGTGTTGATAGAAGGCCGCATTGCCGTGCTGTACAGCAGCAAGGATTACAGTTCGGAGTGGAGCTATCATCCCGACAACAAACGATTTCTTTCGGTTGACAATACCCGATTTGCGGTGAACATCGTGGTGTACGCACTCACCCGTTGAATGCGAAGTCGTCGATGCGGCTCATCGGGTCACCTGTCCGTCAACAGGATAAGCGGACGTTTTCCATGAATCGGCAAGTGGAGCGTATAGCGCGCGCAGCAGGAGTGCTGGCGCTGATGGTGGCGCTGCTGCTATCCCTGACGCGGAGTATGCGACCGATAGCGGCCACAGCGCGCCACCGAGTGCACCTGCTGCGCATCGATGCGCGCAACGCCGATTCCGCGGTTGCGGTGGCGCGGGCGGTGGGTGCGTTGGTGGTTGGGAACGCGATGGCTGGACAGAGCGCACCGTGGCCATCGCTGACCGTGCGGTTGGGCGTGATTCCATCCCTCGGCGTTCGCGCGGTGTTGGGGGGCGCGGCGAGTGCCGGTCTGTCGATCCGCTGGTGGGATTCAACCGGTGTGCGCGCGCTCGCGCTCGACGCAAGTGCAGTGCCCATGCCGCAGTCACTAACGCTCATCGCGGCGTCGGTGGCGGCGATGAGTGATAGCGCCTCGACCTATGCGCTCACGGTGCGCGATGCAGGCGGTGTGCTCGATTCCGTCGCGGGCACTGCCGTGCCGATTCGCCTTCGTGCGGCGCAGTTGCAGGGCCCCGTGCGCGCACTGGTTCAGCGAAATGGTGAGACGGTGGTCACGGCGATGGTACCCGCCCCGTTGGCGAGTGCCGTTCGTCGCGTGCTCTTCATGGGGCAGCCGGGATGGGACGCGAAGTTCGTGGTAGCGGCGCTGGAGGAGTCGGGATGGGCGGTGGACGGCACGCTGGCCGTGTCGCCGACGGCGCGCGTTCGCATTGGAGCCCCGGCGGCACTCGACACCGCACGCTACTCGGCCGTCGTCGTGCTTGACAGCGGCGTGGCCAACGCGCGTACGCTGCGTCGATTTGTGTCGCAGGGCGGCGGTGCCGTGATCGCCGGCGATGCGGTGCGTGATCCCGAACTGGCATCGCTGCGGCCGGTGCGCATGGGCGCCGACCGGGCCGTCGTGGCGGGTGCGCTGCTCACCGATCAGCCACGACGAGGTCTGTCGGCCTATGCTCTGCGTGCGGAGCGCGGGGCCATCGTGCTGGAGCGTGAAGGATTGGTGGCGGAAGTGGTGGTGGCGCGTCGTGGCGTGGGCCGGGTGTTGGCGAGCGGGTACCGCTCTACCTGGCGATGGCGCATGGAAGGGCGTGAGGAGTCGGTCGAGGCGCATCGTCGATGGTGGAATGCGCTTGTGAGCGCCGTCGCGTTCACGCCGCCGAGCGCGGCAGGGGACACGAGCCGCGCCGGGCCGGTCGCGAACTGGCCGGGTGATGCGGCGCCACTGGCCGATCTGATCGCGCGCGTTGGTGCCCGCGAGGTTGAAGGGGTGGTGGCCGTCGAAACCAGCTCGCGCGACGGGTTGCCACTGTGGGTACTGTTCGCAGTTGCCGGTGCGGCGCTCGTGACAGAGTGGGCGCTGCGTCGATTCCGTGGTGCGCGGTGAGCCGCACCTATCCTCTTCCGCCTCGGCACGGTCGCGCATGACTCCGGTTGCCTTCATCTCGCATTCTGATTGCGGTCGTCACGACACGGGATGGGAACATCCGGAGCATGTCGGTCGGCTGCGCGCGATTGCGCGTGCGCTGCGAGACGAGCCCGAATTGTTTTCGACGCTGGTGCATCACGAGGGACGTCACGCAACCCGTGAAGAACTCCTGCTGGCCCACGACGGCGACTATGTCGATCAGGTGGCCGCCCTCGTGGCGCGTGGCGGCGGCACCCTCGATGCAGATACGGTTGTCAGCGAGGGTTCGTGGGACGCGGCCACCGCGAGCGTGGGCTGCGTGCTGGACGGCGTGGATATGGCGTTCGATGGTCGCGCCGTGCGCAGTTTCTCGGCGATACGGCCACCGGGACATCACGCACTGCGCGATCGGGCGATGGGATTCTGCGTATTCGGGAACATCGCGATTGCCGCGCACTATGCGATCGCGCATCACCGATGCCAACGGGTACTGATTGTGGATTGGGATGTGCATCACGGCAACGGCACGCAGGCGCTGGTGGAGCATGATCCGCGAATCCATTTCGTGTCGATGCATCAGTGGCCGTGGTATCCGGGCACTGGCGACGAAGCCGATCGCGGTCCGCATGACAACGTGTGGAATGTGCCGATGGCGGCGGGACGGCCGTCGGGACACTACGTGGACGCGCTGCTCGAAGTGGTCGATGAAGCGACGATGACGTTCACGCCGGACCTCGTGTTGATCAGTGCCGGCTTTGACAGTTTGGCCGGCGACCCGCTGGGCGGCTTCACCCTGACGCACACCGACATCGACACCATGACGCGCACGTTGGTCTTGTGGGCAAAAAAGTGGTGCGGCGGCCGAGTGGTGAGCGCACTTGAAGGAGGGTATGCGCCCGACCCGGTTGCCCAAGCCGTCCTGGTGCATCTGGCCGCGTTGGCCTGACTCGGGTGCGGAGCGTAACTTGAACCGTATGACACTTCCGGTTCAGGACGCGTTGCCGCGTACGATTTACCGCGCTCCCAACGGCTCCGATGTAATTGATTGCCATCCGCGCGAGGTGGCCCAGCTGCTGGCCGAGGGTGGCCCGCTGTGGGTGGACATC
>JANOKE010001045.1:0-6532 GCA_031419135.1 Gemmatimonadaceae bacterium | reverse complement strand
CCTTCAGATACGCCTGAATAAACGGATCGATGTCGCCGTCCATCACTTTCTGAACGTCGGGGATCTTGAGTTCGGTGCGGTGGTCGTTGACCATCGTGTAGGGCTGAAAGACATAGCTGCGAATCTGACTGCCGAACGAGACATCCTGCTTGTTGGCATCGAACGCGGCCTTGACCGCCAACTGCTTCTCCACTTCGACCTGATACAGCCGGTTCTTGAGCTGCTTCATGGCCGTTTCCTTGTTCTTGAACTGCGACCGCTGCGCCTGCGACGCCGTAATAATGCCCGACGGCAGGTGCGTGATGCGAACAGCCGACGATGTCTTGTTGACGTGCTGGCCACCAGCGCCCGACGCCCGATACACATCGATCTTGAGATCCTCGTCGCGAATCTCGATGTTGATCTCCTCGTTCACGACGGGATATACGAACACCGAAGCGAAGCTGGTGTGCCGTCGGGCCTGCGAGTCGTACGGCGAAATGCGCACGAGACGATGGACACCGGATTCGGGGCGAAGGAATCCGTAGGCGAATTGGCCCTTGATTTCAATGACCGAGCCTTTGATCCCGGCCTCTTCGCCCTCGCTGCGGTCGAGCATTTCCAGTTCGAAGCCTTTGCGTTCGGCCCAGCGGATGTACATCCGCTCGAGCATCTCGGCCCAGTCCTGCGCTTCCGTGCCGCCAGCCCCTGCAGCGATCTCGATCTGCGCATCGCGATAATCGTCCTTGCCCCGCAGCAATGACTTGAGCACGAACGCCTGGAGTTCCTCTTCGACGCGCGCGACCTCAACATCGAGATCCTTGTTCATCGCGGCATCCGGTTCCATCGCCAGCAGTTCATCGAGTTCGCGCGCCGATACCACGCGCGCCACGAGACTGTCGAACGGCTCGACCCAACCCTTGAGTGACTTGACCTGCTGCACGATGTCCCGCGCGTGCTCCTGATCGTTCCAGAACGCACTGTCAGACATCTCATTTTCGTACGAACTCAGTGTGGCGCGCTTGGATTCGATGTCAAAGATACCTCCGCATGTCTGAAAGCCGCTCGTCGGCTCCAGTCAGCACTTTCAGTCGTTCGCCGTCCTGCATGTGTAGTCTCCACGTATGACGAGAGCCGCTCTCCTCGCGGGAGAGCGGCCCGGAATGGTCATCCTCAATGTGCAGGAAAGCTACCCGACTTACCCACCAGCTTCCAGCGGGTAACGTCGACGAGGCGTCAGAACAACTTACGTCCGGCGCCCAGAATCTCGTTGAGCGCTTCCTGAAAATGCGGTGAACCTTCGGCCACTTCGCGACCGACCTGCTCCACATACTCCTCGTAGCTCTTTTTGATATCCTCGCGAAAGAGCTGCCGCAGGCTGCCGTCGCGCAGCCCTTCATCCCGTTTCTGCGGATGATACGCCACCAGATCCGACACCAGTGCGCGGGCAAGACGGCGCGCGCGTTGTCCCGGATCCGCATTGAGGAACGGATTGATCGAGCGGCGTGGCGTGGGCATCGCGCTCGTCGTCGGCATCGACGGCGGTAGAGCGACGGACGCCGGGGGCGTTGCTGAGACGGGAACCGACGACGGTGTTGTTGCAGGCGCCGCAACAAACGGCGGAGTCGTGGGTGGCAGCCGCACTGGAGCGGGTGGCGTCATGACCGGCGGCGCCGCTGGCGGCGTGTGCGGCGTTGCCGAAGGCACCGACGGGGCCGCTGCCGGCGTGTGCGGCGGTGCCGCAGGCACCGACGGGGCCGCGACCGCCAGAGGCGTAGAGCGCTGGGGTGTAGGACGCATCGCCGTTGCGCTCGCCGATGATACGGCGCCGAGCGACGCCGGCGTGACTGAAACCGGGAGTGTTCCTCCAGCGATCGCAATGACGCCGCCGCACACCGAACAGCGGGCTCGCACACCGGTGGCCGGAACCTTGGCCGGATCGACACGAAAAACGGATCGGCAGTCAGGGCAGGAAACGGTCATGGGCCGTGCCCCCCGCTTCGTTGCGCGCTCCAATCGCGGGCCAGTTCGACGCCTTCAGCGCTGGTCGCCGGCGACGCCGGCTCATTGCGCCGACGATCCACCGCCCACACTGATCCGGGCAACGTTTTCGCGTAACTCTTCATTTCCGTGGCCAACTCGCTGACCTCGACCGCGCGCGTGAAGCGGCGGCGCTGATTGGTGACAACACCGACGGAGAGGGTCATCAGCGGCACCCGATGCAGTTGACCCCGGCGATCCTTACCGAAGAAATATCCCACATTGCGGTCCTGCTCGGAATACTGCAGAGGAATCAATTCGTCAAAAACCCGGATTACCTCGTCGCAGACCCGCGTCATCGCGGCAAGAGGGATCGTGCAGAGGAAATCATCGCCGCCGATGTGACCCACGAATCCACTCTCCTGGCACAGTCCTTTCACCACGTCGTGCAGGATTCTGGCGAGCAGTCGAATCACCTGATCGCCATGGTGGTACCCATATCGATCGTTGAATTCCTTGAAATGATCCAGGTCGGCGTAACAGGCCGCGAACGGTTGGCCTGCAGCAACGCGGCGAGCCAATTCGGCTTCGATTTCCCTTGTTCCCGGGAGCCGGGTTGAAGGATGGACGTCGGTGTCGCGATCGCTTCGCCGAATGAGCGACGCCAAGCGAGCGAGGGCCTCGGGCTCGGGCACGTCGGAACGCAGGACCTCGTCGGCTCCGGCCTCGAATCCCTCAGCGAAGCGATCGAGTGGCACCAGCATGACCACCGGTACAATAGCGGTATACGAATCGCGTTTGAGGCGACGACAGGCGATCAGAACCGCCGTCTGCCAAACCTCCGGCCCCCGCGCGTCAAGGATGATAGCCCGCGGACGCGTCCGCAGGGCGAGAGCCAGTACCTCCGCGGCGTCCCGCCTCTCCTGCACCAACAGACCTGCCGTGCCTGACCACGTCGCAAGCCACGCCGGCGCAGGCTGACCCGTTGTCAGCAACACCGCTGTCTGCTCGTTGATGGCGCGGTCGGTCATGTGGTGGATACGGGTGCAGCGACGCAGGTTCAGGTAAGCGACCCGACTGGTCGCGCGCCAAGACCCTCACTCTCAGACGATCATGCGGGGGTCCGCGCCACGATGTATCGTCGGCCGCTTCAAAGACCCGCGCGGCGCGCTGGTCAGTTTTGCGGCGGGATGAAACGCAGCACGCTGACAATCTGGCGATGGCCGTTGTTCGGATCACCAATCAACTGCACCGAGGTGCGAAACCCGTCCAGCTCAAGTCCGGCCACTCGAACGCCACCGAAGCGGCGAACGCGAACGGTGACATACGCGTCGATCAGACTCGCCAAATGGTTGGCTCCCACCAGACCCACCAGGTTGACGGCTCGCTTGTTGAGACGATTCCAACTTCGGATGGTCTGCTCGTACAGGTCCCTTTGCAACTGCGCATCTCGCCAACTCCAGCGATATTCGTCGCGTACCGCCTGTGCCGAATACGAGGCCAAAGCCCGTTGATACGCGCTGCTGGTGATCGGAGGGGGCACGTCGGGATCGGGCCAGAAGTTTTCGCGCGCCAGTCGCCATCGCGCGCCATTAAACGTGGCGGCATCCGTTTCCGGATCCACCGCGCCGCCGGGAATCCGGTCGAACGCGCCGCTCTCCATGAACTTCTCCATCGACTCGTAGTACGACCACGCGCCAACGGGACGCGTGGCACTGAACGGTCTTCGCGCCACATCCGAGGCGAGCGCGCGGTATTCGTTCCGATCACGATTCCCCTCGCGCTGTGCGGCTACCGCTTGCAGCACCAGATATCCCTCAGCCACCAGGTACCCGACGCTCCGTTGCTGGCCCATTGCGAACTGACCTGCACCGGGAATCAAGACCGACGCCACCGGCGCCCACCACGGCGCCCAGCTACCCCGCGCCGGTCCACTCGCCAAGCGGGTCGCCGTCGCGTCAGTGCCGGGTGCGGTCAGACGCGCGAATCCCTCATTGGTATTCGCGACGACTGACCCGTCGACGAGCGCGCGCCCATGCAACGCCACCGGCGACACCGTTGGCTGTCCATCGGCTTCGGCACCGCCAGCGACCAGCAGCGCGACGGCGCACAGCACGGCAATGCGGTGTTGCATCAGAAGCGCGCTCGCAAGGTTATGTACGTTGGTGTCTCTCCAAGCTGCGCCGAAAGCCCATCAAAACGCCGCGAAAGGTCAATACCCAACGCACCTCGCTGTAGACCGATACCCAATGACGGACCGCTGCCTTCGCCTTGCTGCCGTTTGTAGCCCGCGCGGAGAAAGTACATGTCCTGGAATCCGAGTGACGCGCCGATCCCGAGATTCGTGCCGAGCGCGTCGGCCAACAACAGATCGGCACTCACGTCGAGAGACGCGCCGGCGGACTGCAACGACGCGACCGGCAAACGGGCCGCGAGACCACCCTGAATGACCAGCGGAAGCGGATCGGCCTGCGGCTTGTCCTTGATCTGCAGCTTCGGTCCGAGGTTTCGCACCGACACCCCGACGGACACGGGAAACGTTGTCGGCAAGATGTATTGGGCCCCCGCGTCAAGCGCGCTCGACGATCCGGACAGGACCGGAGTGTTACCACAGGCACCGCTGCAGGAAAACCGCAGCATGAGGAACTTGTACGATACGCCTACACTGAGCCGCTTGCCGACGGGCGTTGCGTAGGAGAGTGCCAATAGATAATTGCGATTGGTAATGACGCCGATTGGCTGCCCCGTGTTCTGATCGGTTGCCTGTTGATCGCCGTAGTCCACCACGTAGGCCCCGATCGCGAGCGTGCCAAACACGCGAGACGGCACGGCGAGGGTGAGCATGTCGCTGGTCGCGAGCACCGTCTGGGAATGGTGGACGGCGATCTCTTTGCCTGGCATGCGGGCAATCGCCGCTGCATTCCACCAGAGGCCTTCCGATCCGAGGCTGGTGTCGGCGCTGATGGCTTCACCAAGTCCGACGGCGCGCGCACCAAACGGCACCAGCAGGAAGAGCGCACCCGATTGGGCCGCCAGCGTCGGAGCGTTGATGACCAACAGGCCCACCAACGCGATCAGCGCACGAGCCTTCACGAGCGACCAGTCGGGTCGCCGTACCCCAGTCGCCGCACGGCCCCGGGATTCTTGCGCCAGTTCACGAGCACTTTGACCCACAAATCGAGGTAGACCGGCTGCCCAACCAACCGCTCGATCTTTTCTCGGGCGGCCTTGCCGAGCTTCTTGATCTGTTGGCCGTTGGCTCCAATCACGATGCGTTTCTGACTGTCACGTTCCACGTGCAAAACCGCCCGAATGTACAGGGGCGACGCGTGCTCGCGATACTCCTCAATTTCGCACGCAAGTGCATGCGGAAGTTCATCGCCCAGTTGCTCCAACGCGGTCTCACGCACCAATTCGGCACAGAAGAATCGGACGGGTTGAGTAGAGAGCTCATCGTCGGGATAGAGATAGGGGCTCTCCGGCAGGTTGGACGTGATGCGGGTCACCAACGCGTCGATTCCGTCACCCGTGGTCGCGGAAATCATGACGGCACTCGGCTGCTGTGTGATCAGTGTGCGGCGTGCGTCTTCGTCGAGCAGATCGACTTTATTCAATGCCAGAATGATCGGCGCGCGCGGGGCGCGCTCGAGTCCGGCGGCGGCCTGAAACGATTGAGGAATGTTGGTAGACGCGTCGACGACATGCACGAGGACATCGGCGTCGCGTACGGCGCCCAGCGCGGCGTTGCGCATGGCACTGTGAAGCGTGTCGCGTGGCTCGAGCAGTCCCGGTGTATCAAGGATGACCATCTGGGCATTGTCGGCGGTGCGGATGCCGACCACGCGATGGCGGGTCGACTGCGCCTTGGGCGACGTGATCGCGAGTTTCTCGCCGACGAGTTGATTGAGCAGCGTGGATTTGCCGGCATTGGGAAACCCGGCGACGGTGACAATACCTGCCCTGGTCATAAGACGCACATGTGAAGAGCCAGCGATCGGAACGATTCAGCGAGTGCGCGAGGAGGCGCGGAATTCGGTGAGCACGAATCGGAGGAAAGTTACGGAAACGACGAAGCCCCCGCCACTCAGTGACGGGGGCTTCGTACAAGGTGCCGGCAACGGCCTACTCTCCCGCGGTCTCTCGACCGGAGTACCATTGGCGCTGCTTGGCTTAACGACCGTGTTCGGAATGGGAACGGGTGTGGCCCAAGCGCTCTAGTTGCCAGCGAATTTTCCGTAGGAAAATTCGCTGGGGTTTGTGTCGGCCGAAGGCCGTCACAAACTTTCCATGACAACGCGACGCTGACGCGTCGCTATTGGTCTGGAGCGAATCTTCCGTTGTGCGACAAACTGCAATGGCTGATTTTGCAATCTGACAAACGGATGGGAGTGATCATGGGGCTTCGTCGTTTTTCGGACGATCGAAGCATGACTTCGCATATGTTGCGGAATTCTTGTGCCCCATGGAAAAACCATGGGGGAGTCAAGCCGCACGGGCGATTAGGACGGCTGCGCTCGGAACACCTCGCGGTGCTTCCACGTGCCGCCTATCGACGGAGTAGTCTCCTCCGGCC
>JANOKE010001044.1:0-8476 GCA_031419135.1 Gemmatimonadaceae bacterium | reverse complement strand
CCGTGGGTGCATCCCGGGCTCCCCCTTCATAATAAAATGCCCCCCCGAATTGGCAAATCAACTTGATGGTTATGTCCCGCTTAAAATCCCCCCCATCCGGTTTTGGTTTTGGGGGGGGGGGGGGGATTGGCCCCCGCCCCCGCGTTTCATTCACACCATGATTGGACGACGAAACGCGTATATCGCTGCGCGCGCCCGCAATGCGGCTCGGCGCCGCGGATGGATCGCGGGGATTGGCAGCGTGGCGGGCGTGACGGTGCTGATGGCGCTGGTGCTGGTGCCGAGGGAACTCGACCGTCAGCTGCGTGAACGTATCGCCGCGCTGCCTGTCGCTCCGGACTCGATGCCAATCGTGGGTCGTCTGGACAGCCTGCGCGGGCAACAGCGAGCACTGGAACGTCTGCTCCCAGAACTTGCATCGGGCGATACGGTGGTGATTGCTGATTCAACGTACCGTGCCCTTGTGCGCGATACGGCAAACGGGCAGACCCCGCCCGTGGATGGGGCGGGTGCACCGCCCGACAGTGCGAATATCGATTTAGCGGCTCGCGTGACGCGAGCACGCCGTGCGCCGCTGGCGGACAGTTATCGCGCGCTCGCGCAATCGCCGTTGTTGCAGCGTGACCCTCGTGTGCGGACGCTGATCGACAGCATCGACGCGGTTGACCGGGAACGCGAAGCACACGCGGCGCTGGGTGGTCCCGGTGCGAGGTATGCGGCGCTTACCACCCACCTCATGGCCCTTGGACAGGGACTGGTTCGACTGGCCGAACAGCGTCTGGCGCGGGCGGCGCTTTCGTCGAGCAACGCCGCGCCACCGGCGGCCGGAATTGAGAGCACGTCGGTCTCGCCAGCGGACTCGAGTGCGAGTCTGGTGCGACAGTTCGTGCGCGATTCAACGCGCGACGTGCTGCTGTACGGAGTCGCGCAGCAGGAATCCGTATTGGCTACGGTTCGCCTTCGTGCTGCAGAACACGCAGCTCGGCGCGCCGCACTCGAACAGCGGATGAGCATCGACATTCCGTTTTTTGCCAGTCTGGTGGCGGCGCTCGCGGTAGGCGTGGCTTTCGGATACGGTGTGATGCTGTGGCGCGAACTGCGCCGGCCAACGGTGGGCGATGCGTCGGAGATTGAGCGACTCACCGACGCGCTGGTGCTGCGGCATACCCGCGAAACGGCGACGACGGCCGTGGCACCGCGCCTCTGGCGCGAGCGGCCAGGCATACCGCGCATCATTGATCGCGAGAGTGACACGTTCGTGATACTGCACCTTGCCCTGACCGGCGTGGGTGACGTCGTCCAACGGGTGGACGTGCTTGCTGCCGACCCGGTGATCGCGGCTGCGGTGGCACTTGGCACCGCGGCGGCCGCAACGCGCGAATCGCGGGCCGTGTTGGTGGTGGAGGATTCCCGCCGCACTCCGGTGCTCGCGCGTTTGCTGCACCTGGCATCGCGTAAGGCCACGACGGCGGCACATCACGGATCGACTCGATCTGACGATTCCACTCATGTTGTGACACTCGATCGCGATGCGCACATCGATGTACAGCTGGGCGGAGCCAATGGCACCGCGCGCGATGGCGCTGCGGCGCAGGAGCACCAGCTGGCGTTGCGTTACGACTTGCGGCTCCATCTCGCCGATGGCGCCGCGCACGCCGCGGACGCCGCAGCGGCGACGGCGGCGCGTGATGTGATTCTCTGCGTGCGTCAGGGGTCGACGCCCCTCGCCTGGCTGTCGCGATCCACGAAGGAGGCGCGTCGTCGACAGCAGCGTGTACGGGGGATCGTGTTATGGAGTCGCGACGTGCCCACGGGCTCGTGATTTCTCCGGCCGAGCACTAGTCTCCGCGCCATGTGGGCTGACTCGCTTCTCGCGCTCGAGCGCGGACATCTGGTGCGCCTGGCGTCGTGGGGCATCGGCAGTGTATTGCTCGGGATACTGCTGGTGATGTTCCTCTCATGGCGACGCGATTCGGCGCCGATTCTGCGGCACTTCGCCATCCAGACGGCAGTGTGGGGCGCCGTCAACGTGGCCCTCTGTGGGTGGGGCTGGCGAAGCGTCGCCCTTCGCGACTTTGCTGCCGCGCAGCAACTTGTCAACTTTCTCTGGCTTAACACCGGACTTGATGCGGGGTATGTCATGATGGGAGCGACGCTGGCGATCGCCAGTTGGCGACTTGGTCCGCGTCTGGCTGGTATTGGCGCGGGCGTCGGAATCATTCTGCAAGGGTTAGCATTGCTTGTGCTCGATGTGCGATTCATCACGCTCATCGGTCCGCTGCAATAACGGCGTCTCTCCGGTCGTTGCGATCAGAGTTTGCAGGCCACTCATCTGGAGTTTCTGATGGAACCCGCCATTCCCGACCTGCGCGATGTGCCACGCCACGTCGCGTATGCCCAGCTGTTGGACATGCAGCGTTTGCTGCTGGACGGATCCGACGATCCGATTGCTGCCATGGCGACTACCGCCGCTCTGCTGCATCATGCATTCGGCAACCTCTGGACGGGCTTTTATCGCGTGGTGACGCCTGGCGTTCTGCTGCGTGTGGGGCCCTATCAGGGCTCGTTGGGGTGTCTTGACATCGCCTTTGGTCGCGGGGTGTGCGGTTCGGCCGCGGCCGCTGGGGCAACGGTCATTGTTCCGGATGTGCAGGCGTTTCCCGGCCATATCACCTGCGACCCCCGTTCGCGCAGCGAAATCGTAGTTCCGGTGTTCGATGCGCAGGGCGCGCTGCTCGCGCTGCTCGACATTGATTCCTCCGTGCCCGATGCGTTCGGCGACGTCGACCGTGAAGGATTGGAATCACTGGTGGCCTGGTTCGCCGGTACGAGGTATGTTCCCGTCAACTCCTGACACTCTCTGATGCCGACATCGGTGACGACCGGATATTCTGACCGCATCAACCATGCTTTTGCCTACGCGGCAAAGCATCACGATCAGCAGGTACGCAAGGGTACGAGGCTGCCGTACCTGACGCATCCGGCGAACGTGGCGGTCATCCTCACGCGGTATGGTTGCAACGAGGACATCGTTGTCGCGGGAATCCTGCACGATGTGATCGAGGACTGCGTTCGCGACGGCTGGACGCGTGAGCTACTGGAAGAACGCATCGGCCACAAATTTGGTGGCACCGTGTTGAGCACGGTGCTGACAGTCGCCGAACGTCGCACCGACGATGATGGCATCGATATGTCGTACGACGATCGGAAGAGCGACTACATCGATCGGCTGGCGCTGGCGAGCGAGGAGGCGCTGTGGGTGTGCGCCGCCGACGCGGTGCACAAAGCGAACTCGATTCTTTCCGATTTACGCCGCACGTCATTCCCGGAAACCGTGTGGGGTCGGTTCTCCGTGGGACGCGAAGGCACGGTGCGGTGGTACACCCGAGTGGCCGAACGACTGCGCGAGGTGGGCTTCACCGCGTCGATCGTGGACGAACTCGCCGCTGCCGCGAACGAACTCGGTACACGGTGAACCGTCAGACGGTGGTCAGTGCTCGGTAGTTCTTCTCGACGTAGGTTTCGAGGATGATCAGGAACTCTTCGACGATCCGGTCGCCCTTGAGTGTCGTAAACAGTGTGCCGTCCACATACACCGGCGCCTTCGGATCTTCGAATGTGCCGGGCAGCGAAATGCCGATATTGGCGTGCTTCGATTCGCCGGGCCCGTTCACGACGCATCCCATGACGGCGACTTTCATCTCCACGACACCCGGACGCGTGTCGCGCCAGCGGGGCATGTGTTCCCGCAGGTAGCCCTGAATGTCCTCGGCCATATGCTGGAAGAATGTGCTGGTGGTACGACCACAGCCGGGACACGCGGTCACTTGCGGCGCAAACGAGCGTAGTCCAAGTGATTGCAGAATCTGTTGCGCAACGAATACCTCTTCGCGTCGATCGCCGTTTGGCTTGGGCGTGAGTGAAACACGAATGGTGTCGCCGATACCTTCGGCCAGCAGAATGGCCAGCGCGGCGCTCGAGGCGATCACGCCCTTGTTGCCCATACCGGCTTCGGTGAGGCCGAGGTGCAAGGGGTAGTCGCCGCGCGTGGCCAGTCGGCGATAGCATTCAATGAGATCGGGAACCACGGAGATCTTTGCGCTCACGATGATTTGGTCGTGCCGCAGGCCGACGTCCTCTGCCAAGGCTGCCGAACGCAGCGCGCTCTCGAGCATCGCGTCCATGTACACGTCTTTCGCATCGCGCGGCTCAGCAGACGACGCGTTGGCATCCATCATCTGGGTGAGCAGATCCTGATCGAGCGAGCCCCAGTTCACACCAATGCGAACGGGCTTGTCGTGATCGATCGCGACCTGTACGATGGTCGTGAAGTTCGCATCGCGACGCTTTGAGCCCACGTTTCCGGGATTGATGCGGTACTTGTCGAGTGCAGTGGCGCACAGCGGGTATTTCGCCAGCAGCAAATGACCATTGTAGTGGAAGTCGCCAATCAGCGGCACGTCGAGGCCGCGGTCGGTGAGTCGCTGCCGGATTTCGGGGACCGCCTGGGCCGCTTCATCGTTGTTAACGGTGATGCGGACCATCTGTGAGCCCGCCTCGAACAACGCCGCGACCTGATCGGCCGTGGCGGCGGCATCGGCGGTATCGGTGTTGGTCATGGACTGCACCACAACCGGATGACCGGCACCAACCGGTACATCGCGGACCATCGTGGTGACAGTGGGGCGACGGGAGACAAATGGCACGAGTGGGCTCTTGGAAATGGACGGAGGTAAGGTAGCGCGACCGGGCACAAGAGCCCAATTTCCGGCCATGGCTGAGAAACCGACCCAACCAACCGATGAGGCGGCGGCGACGTCGCGACCAACTCTCGACACCGCTGCGGGACCGCTGGCGGTGGGCTCCACCGCAAAGCGCCACTCTTTCAAGCGCCGGCACTGGGGCAAGCTCACCGTGGTCATGCTGCTTGGCGTTCCGATCACGACCTTTGCGCTGTGGGTGTTCGCGTCGCTGAGCTGGAGCTATTCCGATGGCCAGCGTGCCGGCTATGTGCAGAAGATTTCGCACAAAGGATTTGTCTGCAAAACGTGGGAAGGCACGCTGTACACCGACATCGCCAAGGGCTTCCGTTCCGACAGTTTCTCGTTCACGGTGCGCAACGACTCACTGGCCCACATTATCGAGGGACTGAGTGGAAAGCGCGTGACGATGCACTACGAGCAGCACATCTACGTGCCCAGCTCGTGTTTCGGTGAAACTGAATATTTCGTTACAAAGGTCGAGACAATCCCGGAGTAGGTTCGGAAACTCACCCATACGAGCGAGTTCGAGAGCGTTCGCACCGGTGTATCGTTCATGGGTCGGACTGAAATGCGTACAGGTCGGCCTGTTCAATCACCCTTGGGAGAACTCAATGAAACGATCGATGAAGGTTTTAGGCATTGTGAGCCTGCTGGCGGCACCGTTTGCCTTGCAGGCCCAGACCACGAGAGCGCTTTCGTTGGGTGTGAGCGGCGGTTTGTCACTGCCGATGGGCGATCTCGGAGACGTCGCCGATGCGGGCTACAACGTGACCGGTCACATCTATCTCAAGCCGTCCACAAAACTCGCGTTGCGTGGCGACGTGGGCTACGACAGCTGGAAAGCAAAGTCCAGCAGTGTGGTCGATGCCAACCTCACGAGCCTGTCATTCACGGGCAACGGGATTTTCAACCTGGGTGAATCGTCGGCAGCCATGCGTCCTTACCTGCTGCTTGGCGGTGGCATGTATCGCACCAAGTCCTCCGTTTCGATCGCGGGCGTTTCCGCGTCCTCAACGTCAACCGATCCCGGTATTCAGGGCGGCCTGGGCATCTCATTCAATCTGTCTGGCTTCTCGACCTTTCTCGAAGCCAGGTACGTGAACATTTTTGGCGACGGCAGTAGCAGCAACTTCGTTCCTGTGACGTTTGGTGTGCGCTTTTAGTGAGAGGGCTGAGGAGTAGAGCGGTGAGGGCAGAGGGTTTGCTCTACCCTCACCGCTCACCCCTCCAACGCTCAACCCTTTACTGCTCACACCTCCGGCCCCTCACTCCTCCAACCCCTCAAAGAAAAATGTAAAGAAGGATTGGCGACACTACACCAGGCGATCGTTTGAACAACGTGATGGCCGTGCGTTTGCTTTCGGAGTCGCGCGCACGAGAGCAACTTGAGAGGACCGCGCGCGGCGCACAACGTCTGCCTCTCCCCGATTCCTCCGGAGCCATTGATGAACCGTTCCTTGCCGATGATGGGTCTCGCCATCCTCATCGCGCTTCCAGGTATCGCGAGAGGCCAGGCCGCGCGAACGGTGTCGATTGGCGCCACGGGTGGACTGTCGCTGCCCTTGGGTGATGTCGCGAACAGCGCTGAATCCGGCTACAGCGTGGCCGGACACATCTTTTTCAAACCGGCGTCGAAAGACCGGCTCGTGTTTCGCGGCGACGTGAGCTACGACCGCTGGGGCGCAAAGCCGGCCGCCGGCAACAACGTTTTGAAGGCCTCCCTGACCAGTCTGGGGTTTGTTGCCAACGCACTCGTTTCGTTCGGCAGCGCGAAGTCGAGTGCGGGTCCGTACTTGTTGACTGGCCTCGGTCTGTATCGCACCAACTTTTCGGTTACGGGTTCGGGTGCGGGGTTTACGTCGGAAAGCTCGGACATGGGTTTACAGGGCGGTGGCGGTCTCGCGTTCTCCCTCAAGGGCATGTCCACGTTCGTCGAAGCCAAGTACGTGAGTGTTTTCCGGAGCCCAACGTCGTGGACGTATCTGCCTGTCACGTTCGGCGTGCGCTTTTAGTTTAGCGGCGCGTCTCGGTGCTTGCTTCGTCGTGAGGGGACAGAGGTGTGAGGGCCGGAGGGGTGAGCAGGTAAAGGGGTGAGAGTAGAGGGGTGAGCGGTGAGGGCAGAGTCTCTCTACATCGACGATTATCTGATGTGGTGCCTGAACCGATTCACCATCTGCCGGGTATCATGCATGCCGTTTGGGCCCCGCTGACGACACCCTTTGTGAAATCACGTCATGACTTTTCGATTGGGTATCACGCGCATTTCCGGGGGCTGCGCGATGTGCCCGGCAACGCGCGCGGTGACATGGGCGATTCTGTGCGCCTCGTTGACAATACCGTTCGCGGGCGCGTGGGCGCAAACGCTCGCCCAACAGACCCGTGTTGTGGGCTCAAACGACAGACCGTCCCACATCATTTCGGCGAATCCGTTTCTGCCCCTTTTCGGCTACTTTGCGGGTGAATTTGAACAGCGCATTTCGCCGTCGGTGGCGCTGGCCCTTGCGGGATCGCACACCAGGTTTGACCGCGCGCGCTACACCAATCTCGATGCCAAAGCGCGACTGTATCCGAGCGAGACGGCGTTGCGGGGATTCAATATCGCGGCGTCACTGGGTATCGGGCGAATTAGCAGGGTCGACGAATTCGGTGACTGTGTCTTGATCTCCCCATTCGAAGGCAGTTCGCCGTGCGCGGGGCTTCCAAAGCCGTTCACCGCCGGAAGCTTCGCGATTGAAGTGGGATATCAGTGGTTGCTTGGTCCCAGCCGGGTTACCGCCGTCACTCTTGGCGGTGGCGCGAAGCGATATCTGGGAAGTGACGCGAAATTCGACCAGATGAATCGGGTGATTCCTACGGCACGCTTGTCGATCGGGTACGCGTTCTGAAGGACGCAACGCCGGGAAATGCAACAAGGGGGCGACGCCGTGCGTCGCCCCCCTTGGCTACGGCACCACCGAAACAGGCTACTTCAGCTTGAATGTGAGACCGATGTTCAACGTGGCCGCACCAGCGCCGGCATCGCCGTACAGTGCCATTTTCTCACTGAGGAAGTAGCGGCCACCAACGCGACCAATGAAATAAATTGCGCTGTTGGAGCAGTAACTGTTCGAGAAGCCCAGGCCCGTGACATTACAGGTAATGTACTGATAGCCGAGTCCCGCGCCGATAAACGCATCGATTTTTGTGTTTTCGAGCTTGAAATGGTAGTTCGCCGTGGCACCGATCGGGATGTACTTGAAGTCGTAACCAAATCCCGGGAAGTTATCCGAGTAGCCGTAGTAGTCGGCACTGATGCCGATACCCAGGAGGCCATTGCCGAGATCTGGCAGTTCCTTGAAGATCCGCTCGAAGCGACCTCCGAAGGCGAGACCAGCTCCGCCCGTATTGCCCACACCCACGGTGACGCCGATATCCGTGTAGCCCTTGCTGACCTGCGCCGCAAGCTGCTGCGCCGACGCCGCCATGAGCACGCCAATCGCCATCGTGCCAAAGAATTTTCTCAGCATCTCCGCTATCCTCTCGCTTCGGGTTGAACCTCGGGAAAATACACGCGCACTACTCGCCAACTTCCGTCATCTGCGACACGTTAGCGCTCGTTCGCAGGCGCCGCAAGCATGTGCAGCGCTGCGTCATCGAAACCGACGCCCAGTAAGGTACCCACTTCGGGCAAATGATCGATTACCATGTGCGCTCCTGCGGCGTGCAGTCGAGCC
>JANOKE010001043.1:0-2059 GCA_031419135.1 Gemmatimonadaceae bacterium | reverse complement strand
TCTACCAACTGAGCTACCGGAGCAAGCCGCAAACCCCTGCGACGAAACCGGAATTTAGCAGAGTATTGCCAAAGCCGAAGGGGTGCAACGCCTCGATCGCGACCGCGCGACACGCCAACGCCATTTACGACCGGTGCAGCCGCACGTAGTCGCTGACGAGTGCATCCCACACCACATCCCAGCGCTTGCTCGCGGCAAACGCCAACGAGGCACGTCGCGCACGGGTCAGACACCCTCGATCGTCCACGATCGCGATCATGGTCTCGGCGAACGCGCGTGAGTCGGCCGCCGGCACCACCCATCCACGATCGGGCAGCAGTTGCTCTCTGGTTGGCCCAACATCCGCGCCCACAACGGGAAGTCCGGACGCCATCGCTTCCAGCAACACGTTCCCAAAGGTGTCCGTGGTGGATGGAAAGAGAAACAAGTCGGCCGATGCGTAGGCCTCGCTCAGGGCGTCGCCGATAAGCTGGCCGGGGAGCCAACTCCCGGGTATCGCGCGTTCACGCACCGCGGCGGCATATGGCCCATCGCCAACCGCCATGAAGCGCACCTTGCCCGGTCGCGCGAGGTTCACCTGTCGCACCGCCTCCAAGCCTGCGTCCAGCCCCTTTTCGGCCGCCAGTCGGCCCACATAGGCGATCACCAGCGTTTCGTCATCCGCGTTCAGGTGCGCCCGCAACGCCGTCGAACGAAAGCACGGATTGAATCGCGACGCGTCCACACCACGCGACCACACGGCGGTGTTCGTGAAGCCGTGGCCCGTCACTTCATCGACAATTGCCTGCGTCGGACAATAGGTGCGCAACCCGCCGTTATGAAACCACCGCATGAACGACCAACCGGGTGCCGCGAGTGCGCCGAGTCGGTAGTGCACAGCGTACGCTGAAAAACTCGTGTGATACGACGACACGAAGGGTATGTCCAGCGCGCGCGCGACCCGACGCCCAGCCAGTCCGACACCAAATTCAGTGGCCGCGTGAATCAGGGTTGGCGCAAACGCCTCCACATCGGCGCGAACACGCCGATGCGACGGCCACGCCAGACGCAGCTGATCGTACGCCCAAAACGGGACGCTGGGATACCGACACACCTGTGGCGTGTCGCGCGACGCCGGATCTTCGACGGTGAAGATGCGCGCCGCACCACCCCGTGCGTCTACGGCTGCGACCAGTCGCTCCAGGGTACGCGCCACCCCGTTCACCTGCGGCGCAAACGTGTCCGTAAACACGGCCAACCGCAGCGATGACGCGTCGGATGGGGGATCCGTACTCACAATTCGTCGTAACGGATCACCGTTCGCGCACGCGCCCAGCGCGCGACGTCGCGCGCGACCGACGCAGCGACCACGGGATGGTCGAGGTCTTGCGGATGCAAGGCCAGCCGCAGCAGCGGCTCATGTTGGCAGGTACGCCATCGCACACTGGCCACGGCCCGTGATCCCCAGGCGCGCAGCGTGGTGCGTCCGCTCCAACGGAGCGCCGGCGCCCGCACGCGTTCACCGCGCGCATGCAACCGCACAGCGGTCGCGTCCTCGCTGAACGCGAGACCGCACTCGCGCACAACATCGTGCGTGACGGCTCCAGCCAGCCACGCGGGCGGAATGAATCCAACCGGCACCAATTGCTGATCGGCGAGTCGGGCCAGACCGCGCGTGACGCGTCGGCGCGCCGAGTCACCATCGAGCGTGAGAAACTCCCCTTCACCGGCCGTGCGACCCATTGCGCGTACGGTATCGCGCCACGTGCGCGGAAGTCCAACTTCGTCATGTCGCTCGCCGTGCAGAATGATTTCCGCGCCGTCGCGCGATCGCGCGCGAACCCAGTCCATGAAATGCGGATGCCGTTCGATGGGCCACGCGCCATGCCAATCGGGGACCAGCAGCAACCCTGGCGTGATACCCTGCGCGCGACAGAGTTGCCACAGCGCGCGCACCGGTACCTCGAACGCCGGTGTGACATCATGGATCGTGACGAGGAGTCGACGCGACGACGCGGCGGTGGTGACGGACGAACGGACCTTCATGCGCCTCGTGGCACCCGCGCCTGCAATACGTCTC
>JANOKE010001042.1:0-3052 GCA_031419135.1 Gemmatimonadaceae bacterium | reverse complement strand
AACAGCCAGAGACGATGACGAAGACCGATGCTCCGCTTGGTGATCGTGCGAACATGGTCTTCATGGGAACGAGCGTCGCGGCGGGCACCGGGCAGGCCGTCGTCGTGGCAACCGCAATGAGGACTGAGCTGGGCCGCATTGCGGGTCTTATCGAGAGCGCAGACACGAAGGATGGTACGCCGCTTCAGCGGAGGCTTGACGCGGTCGGGCGCATCCTCGTCTGGGCGGCATTGGGCATTGTCGGATTGCTGTTCGGGCTGGGACTGCTACGCGGAACAGCAGTGGCCGAGTTGTTCATGACGTCGATCAGCCTCGCCGTCGCTGCCGTGCCAGAGGGACTGCCGGCTGTAGTCACGGTGGCGCTTTCCCTTGGCGTGCTGCGCATGGCCCGCCGTCGCGCGCTCGTGCGCAAACTGGCTGCGGTCGAGACGCTCGGCTCAGCAAGCGTGATCTGCACGGACAAGACCGGCACGTTGACCGTCGGCGAGATGACCGTGCGCGTCCTCTACATCGCGGGTGATAGCTACGACGTCACCGGCGAAGGCTACGGACCGGAGGGCGAAGTGCACTTCGAGGGCAAGAAGGCAGAAGCGCCGCACCTCGCGCCGCTGCTCCAATTCGCGAGCGTCATCCTCGGCTGCAACAATGCACAGCTCGTTCAAGAGGAAGGGACGTGGAAAACCGTCGGCGATCCCACTGAAGGCGCGCTCCTGGTTGCCGCTGCCAAGGCCGGTGGCGACCGGGAACGCCTCGACAAGGAACTTCCGAAGCACCACGAGATTCCGTTCGACTCCGACCGCAAACGCAGCACAGTGATTCGCAAAATGCCGGACGGGAAGCTCCGCGCCTTCATCAACGGCGCGCCCGAGGTCTTGTTGGAGCGCTGCACAGATCTCTTCACCATCAGTGGGGTCTGCCCCATTTTGGAGGAGGATCGTCAGAGCATTGTGGCGCAAAACACCGCGATGGCGCAGCAAGGCCTGCGCGTGCTCGGCTCTGCCTATCGCGACCTGGACGACGCGTCGCCCGCCGACCTCACGGCGGAGACCGTGGAGCACGATCTCGTGTTCATCGGTCTCTCGGGCATGTATGATCCGCCGCGTCCCGAGGCCAAAGAGGCCGTCGCAAAATGTCGCGCGGCCGGCATTCGCGTGGTGATGATTACCGGTGACCATCCGCATACCGCGACGGCCATAGCGCGGGAAATCGGTATCGCGTCAGACGACGACACGGCCATCGCGGGTGTCGAGTTGGATTCGGTGACCGACGATGAACTCCGACAGCGCGCGCCCACTATCGCGGTCTATGCCCGCGTCAGCGCCGAGCACAAGCTGCGCATTGTTCGCGCGCTGAAAGCCAATGGAGCCATCGTCGCCATGACCGGCGATGGCGTGAACGACGCACCGGCGATCAAGGGCGCCGACATCGGTATCGCCATGGGCAAGACAGGTACCGAAGTCACCAAGCAGGCTGCGGACATGATCGTCACCGATGACAATTTCAGCACGATCGTCGCCGCGATTGAAGAGGGGCGGGGCATATACGACAACATCCGCAAAACCCTCCAGTACTTGCTGGCCGGCAACACTGGCGAGTTGCTCCTCATGACGATCGCTGTTGTTGCAGGTTTTCCGTCACCGCTCCTGCCCATTCACCTGCTGTGGATCAACTTGGTAACTGATGGCTTGCCCGCGCTCTGCCTGGCCGCCGACCCGATTGATCCCGACGTGATGAAACGCGGCCCCCGCGCGAGCGCGGAGCGTATCACAAACCGGAGCTTTCTTCGAACGATGTTCCTCACAGGCTTCCTCACGGCGGGCGTCACATTCGCCGTCTTCGTGTACGTCCTCCAGACGGAAACCACGGAGATGGCCCGCACATACGCCTTTACCGTATTGGTTTTCGCCGAAATGCTGCGTGCATTCGGTGCTCGCAGTGAGATCAAGCCGGTCTGGCGGATCTCCCTGTTCACCAACGTCAACCTCGTCATTGTTGTTGTCATCTCTTTCGGTCTGCAGGTGTGGAGCCAGCACAACGCGACACTGGGCCGCTTTCTCAAGACGTCGGCCATGTCGCTCGCTGACTGCTTCCTGCTGCTCGCCGTTGGCGCGATCCCGCTGCTTGTCCTGGAGGTTGTGAAGGTTGTGCGGCGCGCCCGGTATGAGAAAATCGAACTGGTCCTTCCCAGACCGGCGACAAAAGGCGCTTCAGTGTGACGCGGGATCACGTGAATCATCGGTTGCCCGGCCATTGGGGCGCCACTCAGCAGTCGCACTCGCACTCGCGCACGGTTCAGCGACGTGAAACCGAAAACACCAGCGTCGCCCAATGCACGTCCCAATCGACGCCGGCCCCCTTTATCGCCGGTCACTCTGCAGCGTTCGCACGTTCCAGAGTCCCGGTCGCGTGCTGACGATAGCCGCAACGCCCATACTGTCCGTCTCAAGCGACACGTCATCGCCCGGGCGGCCAGGCTCGCCGCCGCAGTGTCACGCAAGGTCGACGCGGTTACCGCTACCGAGCGGGTGATGCTGTCGCCGTTGACGTTCCCCAACAGGCCGGCACGCTCGTAACGCTGCCGCGCCTCGGGTGCGCCGCTTGCGCGCGACAGCGCTCAGCGCGACAGCGCTCAGCGCGAGTTGCTTGCACCAGAGTTCCCCGCCGGCGCCAGTTGACGTCGCGCATCCCGCACGATGCTCCACGCGGACTGCAGGAACAGGGCAGCGATCACGAATGCCACGATCAGATCCGGCCACGCTGATGCAGTCCACGCGACGAGCCCTGCGGCGACGACGACGGCCAGATTTCCGAGCGCGTCGTTGCGCGAGAACAACCAGATCGCACGCGCGTTCGCGTCACCGGTGCGGTGCGGGATGAGCACGGCTGCTGCTGCCACGTTCACCACGAACGCGATGGTGCCGAAGACGCCCATCATCTCTGCCTCCGGCTGCTGCTGAACCAAGACGCGGTAGATCGTCGTGCCGATGACGCTGACACCCAAGGCACCGAGGAACAGCCCCTGGGTCAGCGCGACGCGCGCCCGACGTTGAAG
>JANOKE010001041.1:0-3239 GCA_031419135.1 Gemmatimonadaceae bacterium | reverse complement strand
GGGTTTGCTCTACCCTCACCGCTCACCCCTCCAACGCTCAACCCTTCACCTGCTCACCCCTCCAGCCTCACTCCTCAGTCCACTCACGCTCAACCCCGGTCGCGGCGCACCGGATGATCAGCGCCGCGAGTTGACTCAGCGCCGTCACACGAACATGCGTCACCAATCATGTCAAGCGATTTCTGAGACACTACACCGAGTCGGATTGAATCGGGTCGAAACGGGTATCACCGGCAAAGCGTATATCGGTCGAGTACTCCTGCCCCTCATCCCGGTTTTCGTGATCGTCAGACGCCTCGTTCCCCTCCTCCTGCTCTTCACGCTCACACTTCTCGCTTCAGCGCGATCACTGCAGGCCCAGCAGGTCGATGTCATCCGCGGCCGCGTTACCGGTCCGGACAATGCGCCGATCGAGAATGTCAGCGTTGTGGTGACCTCGATCTCTGGCAACGTCAACCGGACCGCGCGCAGCGACAAGCAGGGGCGATTCACGGTCACGTTCCCGGGTGGTGATGGTGACTACCTCGTGACACTCACAGCCTTGGGCTACGGACTGAAACGATTCGAAGTAAAGCGTGCGGCCGACGAGGACATTCTCATTGCCGATGCAAGGCTTACCAAGGTCGGAACCGTCCTCGACGCCCTGAAGGTGACCGCAGCACGCGACAAAGTCTCGCGCAACGATCAGACACAGCCTGATGTCAGCGGAACGGAGCAGCGTATCAGCAACAATCTGGCGCTGCCGCCCGACCAGCTCGGCGACCTCGCCGCCATGGCGGCCACGTTGCCCGGCGTACAGTTGGTGCCGGGTCAGGATGGTGGCGCCAACGGGTTCTCGGTTCTTGGACTCGGCGCCGATCAGAACAACACCACGCTGAACGGCATGCAATTCGGTGGCGCCGGATTGCCGCGCGATGCCAGCGTATTGAGTTCGCTGATCACGTCGCCGTATGACGTATCACGCGGCGGATTCAGCGGCGGACAATTCAGTTTGCGCACGCGGCCCGGATCAAACTTCATTGGTCGTGGATTGAGCAGCACTTTCGATGCGCCGCAGATGCAATGGGCCGATCGTTCGGCGCGCGCGCTGGGCCAGGAGTACGCCAATCTGTCGTTGGGCGGGTCGGTGTCTGGCCCGCTCGTGTACGACAAGGCGTTTTACAACGTGGCGTATCAGTTGGGCCGCCGGAGCAACGAGCTGCAGACACTCCTCACTACCGATGCCACCGGCCTCCAGGCCTCGGGAGTGGCGGCCGATTCCGTGCATCGCCTCGTGTCCCTGTTGCAATCGGCCAATGTCCCCACCATGTACTCTGCGTTGCCCGGCAGTCGAATCGGGGATCAGGGATCACTGTTTGGCGCAGTCGATGTAGCCCCGCCGTCGTCCACCAGTGGCCAGGCGTTCAACCTCACATTCAATGGCGGCTGGAATCGTGCCAACCCGGCAACGGGACTCAACACGTCGCTCCCTACCGCCAGCGGCGAACGCACAGGCTACAACGGTGGTGTACAGGGACGTCAGAGCGCGTACCTCACACTGCGCAGCGTTGGCATTCTCACCGAAACCTCGGTTGGCGTGAACGCCTCGCATAACGACGGAACGCCCTACATGCAGTTGCCGGGTGGCCGCGTTCGTGTCACCTCGTCGTTTGCCGATGGCACGACCGGTGTGCAGACACTCGCCTTTGGCGGCAACCAGTTGCTGGGTATTTCACAGTCGGCAAGCAGCGTCAGTGCCATGAATCAGTTGTCGTGGTTCAGCGCCAACAACAAGCATCGTCTCAAACTTACCAGCGAGTTGCGCCGCGACGGCAATACGCAGGATCAAACCATCAATCGACTGGGCACGTTCTCGTACAATTCGCTGGCCGACCTGCAGGCGGGTGTGCCACTCTCGTACACCCGATCGCTCGTGCCTCGGCGTCGTGACGCCGGCATCGTGGTTGGAGCGCTCTCGCTGGGTGATTCGTATCGTCGCACCAGCACGCTGCAATTTCAGTACGGTGTTCGCCTTGACGCCAACGCCTTTACCGACGCGCCTGCCCGCAACCGCGACGTCGAGCGCTTGCTCGGCGTGCGGAACGATCTGGTGCCAAATGGTGTTTTTGTCAGTCCGCGTTTGGGATTCTCATGGGCGTACGGCACTGCGGAACAGATTGGCGCCTTCGCCGGTGCGTTTCGCGGACCGCGCGCCGTTGTGCGCGGCGGGGTTGGCGTGTTTCAGAACACGCCGCAGGCAACGCTTGTCGGTGGTGCCATCGACAATACCGGCCTGCCGGGCGCGGTGCAGCAACTTGCGTGCATCGGCCCCGCCACGCCGGTCCCCAGCTGGAACGCGTACACGAACCTGAGCGCCATTCCCGATCGATGTGCCGACGGCAGTACCGCAACGGTGTTCGCCAACGGCGCGCCAAACGTGGCGCTGTTCGCGAACGACTATCGCGCCCCGCGGAGCATCCGTTCGAATCTGCAGTGGGGTGGCGCTGTGCTGCACAATCGGCTATTCGCCACCGTTGATGCCACTTATTCGTACAACACCAATCAGGGCAGCATCGTCGATCGCAACTTTGCCGGGGTCCAACGGTTCGCATTGATCGATGAAGCAAACCGGCCCGTGTACGTACTGTCCACCAGCATCTTTCCCCTCACCGGCGGCATTGCCAGCGGCGATGCGCGCGTGGTGCCGCAGTTTGCCCGCGTCACCGAGCAGCGGGCCGATCTCAATTCCATGAGTCGGCAGATAAGTCTGCGAGTGTCGCCGCTCAGCTTCAGCTCGGGGCTGAGCTGGAGTGGCAGCTACACCTATGCGAACGTTCGCGAACAGTTTCGCGGATTCGCGAGCACGATCGGCGATCCCACGACAATCGAGTGGAGCCGCTCCAACTTCGACTCCCGTCACCAGATCACGTACAATCTTGGCTACAACGCGTTCGACCTGGTCCGCATCAACTGGTTCGGCACCGTGCGATCGGGAACGCCGTATACACCGACAGTGGCTGGCGACGTGAACGGCGATGGGTTCAGCAATGACCGCGCGTTCGTGTTCAACCCCGCGGCAGCCACCGACCACGCGGTGGCGGCCGGCATGCGAACCTTGCTCGCTGGCGGGTCGCGCGGTGCGCGCCAGTGTCTCGAGTCGCAGTTGGGGCGTCTGGCCAGCCGCAACAGTTGTCAGGGTCCATGGACCTCAACCACGAATCTCAGCATTTCCCTCAATCCACTCAAGGTGCGCATGCCGC
>JANOKE010001040.1:0-3589 GCA_031419135.1 Gemmatimonadaceae bacterium | reverse complement strand
CGGGCCGATGGTGATCATCAGCGGACGAGGGTGGGCGACCAGTGTGCCGGACGGGTTGGCTTCTTTCTGCGCGTCGACGACTTCGAGACTGCGTACGCGCGGATGATCGACGCTGGTGTGGTGTTTGTCGCGCCGCCCCGTGTGGAATCGTACGGACACGTTGCCGTGTTCCTTGATGTCGAAGGGAA
The DNA here is from genome assembly GCA_031419135.1 of Gemmatimonadaceae bacterium. Lineage (GTDB taxonomy): Bacteria > Gemmatimonadota > Gemmatimonadetes > Gemmatimonadales > Gemmatimonadaceae > Gemmatimonas. Next base: position 3,401 of record JANOKE010001040.1, on the reverse strand, counting down.
TCGATGGGACCTCCTCGGTCGCGTCACGCCCCTGTGAGCAGCACGGCTGTGTGCCAGCTCCATGCTCGCCGTGGCCGTGGCGATGCGTGCATATTAGGCCTGTATGAGAGTGCCCCTGTCAATCCGACATCTTGTCTCGTTGCCGATCCGTCGGATCGCCGTGCCTATTCAGGCGGGACCGAATCGTGGCCGGAAATGGAGTATTGCCGCCAGCGGACAAGGCATCGCCGCAGGCCACTATGAACCGGAACGGTTTGACGCCTTCGCGGCCCTGATTCAACCCACCGACGTGTTCTGGGATATCGGTGCCAATCACGGCTATGCATCGCTGATCGCCGCGCGCACCATCACCGCGACATCGGGCGAGGTGCATGCGTTTGAGCCAGCGGAATACAATCGCTGGTATCTCCGAACGCATCTGTCGTGGAACGCGGCAGAACACGTGCACGTGCAACCGTTCGCGCTGGCCGACTATGTCGGCATATCGACGTTTGGTGGATCGGGATCGTCGGCCGGGTTCTCTCTGGGCAACGGTCGCGAACAGGTGCAGGTGTCGACGGTCTCACAACTGGTTGTCGGCGGACTTCGCGCACCCACCTTTCTTAAGGCCGATATCGAGGGTGCCGAAGCGCAGATGTTGAAAGGCGCTGCGACATTTCTCGCGAACGCTGCCGCCGCGGGAACTTTGCCGTTAATTCTGATCTCGGTGCATTCGCCGGCCCTCTATCGCGACTGTCGCGAGATCCTGCGTTCGGTTGGCTACCACGTGCACGCCTCACACCGGCTCGATGCCAGCACCGATCACGGCGCCACCTGGGATGCCGATCCCGACCTGCTGGCAGTCCCGCCCGGCCGAGATGTATCGGCCGCGCTTGAGACGCGGTGGTTAACAGCGGGACTGCCACCACAGTTGGGGTACTGACACTGCAGTTGGGGTACTGCCACTGCGGTTTTGGTACCCCTACTGCAGTTGCTTTACCGCAACTCCAGTTGCTTTGCCACAACTGCAGTTGCTTTACCACAACTGCAGTTGCGTTACCCCCACTGCATTTGCTTTACCCCAACTGCAGTTGCAGTACCGCAGTATCATCCCCCAATTAGCACCGTTGGGGCGCCAACCATGATCATGCCGCCGTGTGCGGTCATGTCGAGCATGCGCGCGGCGGGGAGTTTCTGAATCAAGACCGTCATGGAGCCTTTGACAATCACGTCTGGCGGCCCGACGCACATGCACATGTTCGTTACGGTGGCGGCGGGCAGCTTGCAGATCAGCACCATCGGCACGCCTGGCGGCAGGATCGGACCACCGACATGCGGTATCGGCGGTACGCCGGGCGTCAGCATCGGGCACATGTGGAAATCAGTAATACGCGCCGCAGGAAATGGCATATGCGGCTACCTCATCGGGGTTGGCGGCGTGGCAGGTGTCATGGCGCGCAGGTACTCCTGCATCTGACGCTGGTGGTTGTCGTAGGCCAGTTGCAGCGCGGGCTCCCACCCTCCCAGCCGCTTGACGATCTCCATACCCTGCGCGGCAAACGCGGCGAGTGTTGGTGCGATCTGTGTCGGGTCGGTGGTGGACACGCTCGACAACTCAACGACTCCGGCAATCAACGGTGTGGCCACACCTGGTGGCGGCGGCACCGGTGGGACGTTGGGGGGCGCGATCGTCGTGCCACTGAGAAACACGGCGGTGGCGATCATCCCGACGCTGGTGTCGAGTCCGGCGGCGTTGCCGGCGTCCCACACCGTGCGCCGCGCGTCGTCGTCGGGGCGAACGATCCACTGCTCGACGGCGCCCAGCGCCGCGTGCTCGTCCACAGTAGGCACCTTTCCGCCCGGCATCTGCGTGGCGTGGCGCGCCGACACCCAGGCCCACCAAATGCTTTCACGCTGCGGCAGCACGCCGGCAATCATCCGGATGGCAGACGAAACCTGCTCACCCTGCATCCATCTCGCGTAGAGATCGTCAAGAGAAATCTGCGGGTTCACAAACTCGAGCGCGGCATCATCCAGCCTGGCCCGCTGCAGCAACCAGCGTACCGGTGGAGCGAGGGCGGCAAGCGGGTCGGCCGCGATCACGGGAGGAGTGGTCATGAGTACAGCCCTCAGTTGATCATCGTGATGCCACCCTGTATCTGCACCATCGCGGAGCCTTCCACCTTTGTCATTACGGATTTGACGGTGGCCATCAGCGTTCCCTCGACCGTGACCATCATGCCTTTCACCGTCACTCCCGTGTTGTCGATCACGATTGAGCTCTGACCCACCTTGAGTTCAATTTTCTGCATCGCTTCGATGGTGATGCTGCCGGCATCGGCTTTGATCGTGATGTTGCCCATTCCGGCCTTCGTACTGATGTTGCCCTTCTTCACCTCGAGCGACGAGTTGCCGCTGCTCACGGTTTTCTTGTCGTCCTCCTTGATGGTTTGCGTTTGCGCCCCGTCGATCGTGACCGTGTTGTCCTTGGTGATCGTGTGCACCTGATTCGCCTGCACGACCACTTTCCGATCCATCCGCACGGTGATCGATTCGTTGCCGTTGACCGTTACCGTGTGGTCCTTCTCCACGTGCAGTGTCCGTTCGTTATCAGCCACCGTGATGTGCTGCCATCCCTTCTCGATGGTGTGGGTCTCATTCCCTTTCGTGACCGTCTTGATTTCGTGATTGATGATCGTGGTCGTGCGATCGTGGTTCACTTTTCGGGTTTCGTCGTTCTTCACCAGCGTATCCAAATCCTTCTCGGCCTGCACCCAGATCTGCTCCTTGCCCTTCAGGTCTTCGAATCGCAATTCGTTGTGATTGTCGGCACCGCCTTTGAGCGTGCTCTTGGTGCGAATCCCACTCTGCGTCTTGTGTTCCGGCAATGCCCACGGCGGCATGTTCGTGCCGTTGTACATGCTGCCAACGACAATCGGATTATCCGGGTTGCCGTCCAGAAACTCCACCAGCACTTCATGCCCGATGCGCGGCAGGAATACGCTGCCATACTGCTGACCCGCGAACGACTGGGCGACGCGAATCCAGCATGAGTACTCCAGCGTCCGATTGTCGTCCTGGTCCCACTTGAAGACCACCTGCACGCGACCGTGCTTGTCGGGATAGATCTCTTCGCCCGGAGGACCGACCACGACCCCAACGTGTGAACCGCCCACATGCGGCCACGGCGTGACCCGTGGCGGGCGGTACGTGGTGCTCGCGGGAATTGCCTCGAAACTGTTGGCATACGACGCCTCGGTGGAGTCGCCCGCGTAGTACCCGCCGTTGCTGCCCACGTGGTGTACCGACAGCACGAACAGCGACGCATCCATCGCACTGTTCGGATGTTTGGTCACTTCGGTTCTCGCACCGGCCTCAAGCCCGACGTACCGACTCTCGCCGGAATAACAGACCGACATCGC
>JANOKE010001039.1:0-1703 GCA_031419135.1 Gemmatimonadaceae bacterium | reverse complement strand
CTTGAAGACTGTACCCCATGCTGCGCAACAGCTGGGCGACCGTCTCGTGACTGATCGGATGGCCATCCGCCGTGAGTGCGGCGGCGAGCACCCGCGTGCTCTTGATGGTCCACCGCAACGACGACTCCGGATCTCCGCGCGTGAGCGGCTCCACCAACGCCTCCAGTCGTTCTGGCAACTCCGGGTCGCCCCGCTCCAGCATCCACCGCCCCCCGCCGGCCCGTCGCACACGACCAGGTGGCAATGGCGCCTCATCCAGCTCGTGCAGGCCCTTCGTGATGGTGACGCGCGACAAGCCACAGGCGCGACTCACCACCGAAACGCCGCCACGCCCGAGCTGCCGCGCTTCGCTCGCGGCAAACAACCGGCGCGCCCGTTCGTCCAGATGCGGCCACAGGCGGTTGATCTTCTCTTGCAGCGCGCGCACGATGCTCATGTGCGGATGATAACTGCACGAGCATCAAATGTAAAGCTTATTTACTGACGACGCCTTAGACGCACTGAAGAGAATCGTTTCGAAGCGGCTTGCGCTCGTTGGTTCACACTCAACAGACTCGGCATGCCCGGCAGACGAATTGAACTCGAGGTACAGGATGCAATTGCTTTGACCGGTAGCTCGACGGTCACAATCAGCGCTAGCGGTACGCTCACACCCGAAGGTCCGCAATTTACCGTAAAAAGCATTCTGACGTACGGTGACAGCGTGCCGGATGGTCGCCTTGTAGAAGGCGTGGCCATACCGTGGTTCGAGATCATGGAGCGATTGCGCAAGGATCCTTCTTCAGCCTATCAGATTGGTCACGAGGAGTGGGAGCAGATCATCGCTGGCGCTTACGAACGAGCTGGTTTCGATGAAGTGATTTTGACCCCAAGAAGTGGTGACCTCGGGCGGGACGTCATCGCAACAAAACATGGCATCGGCTCGATTCGGATTTTTGATCAGGTAAAGGCGTACGCTCCTGATCGCCCTGTTCCCGCCGACGATGTACGTGCATTCCTCGGAGTAGTTCTCGCTGCCCAGAATGTCTCGAAGGGTGTGATTACGACCACCTCGCAATTCGCCACGGGAGTTCCGAGCGACCCTTTCTTGTCGCCGTTCATGCCCTACAAGCTTGAGCTCAAACCGAGGGACATTCTGTTTCCGTGGCTCGATGGCCTATCCAAACGATGACAGTTGATTCGAGCTTGGGACGATGCGGCACGCGCGGTTGGCGTCTAACAAAGTAAAGATTCGTGCCGCGCGCAGCCGCGGCACAATCTGGTGTTGAACGCAATCCGCCGGTCCGAAGTCGGGCGGAGCTGGCCTCTTGGACTTTCAATCAAGCGGCGCGGACTTCAAGGACCGGAATTATCCGGTAGCGCGGCGCTCAGGGCGGCGAGGCGACGACGACCACGGTTCGAATGCGTCGATGAGGGCGATGGTTCGCATTCGCTGCCGGATGGGTGTGGCGCTGCGACCGTGCCGCACGCGAGACCGGATGCAGCTCGGCTGGGCGACGGCGCGTGGAGCGTTGCCGCTTGAGCGTACACGGGAAACATTTGAACGTGGACGTTTCACGGAGGTGGCGCTCGCGATCGTCGAGTGCGTGCGACGAGATGGAGCGCGCCGCGGCCACACACGGGACAGCGGCGCACCGCCGGGATCGCGACGAGGCGCACGACGGCGACGCGTGAGGTGTCGCCGTCTTCACCCGAGCGCGCAT
>JANOKE010001038.1:0-8060 GCA_031419135.1 Gemmatimonadaceae bacterium | reverse complement strand
TTGATGAGATCCTTGCTCAGCGCGTCCGACTCGGCGGTTTTGCTCGGCACGTCACGCATGAATTGCCGCCGGTTGTCGAGCGGAACGCCATCTACGAATCGCCATACGTAGGCGTCGAATGAGCCGAATTCGGCTTGTACCTGCAGAAATGCCTGCGCATTGGTGATGGTGCTGGCGATCTTCCCACGATGACGAATGATGCCGGGGTCGACCACCAGCCGCTCAATGTCGGCCGCTGTGAAACGCGCGATCGCATGAACATCCCACTGCGCGAAAGTGCTGCGGTAGTGCTCCCGTCGCGCCAGCACGGTAGACCAACTGAGACCCGCCTGGGCGCCTTCCAGCGTAAGCAACTCAAAACGCACACGATCGTCGTGCACGGGAACGCCCCACTCTGTGTCATGATACGCAATGTCGAGCGGCTTCGTGGGCCAGGGGCAACGCAATCCGATCACGCGATCACTGGAGCACGCGATGCCTCGGCGTGCAACGCGTCGGCGCGCTGTCGCAATTGCGCGCTGCGCGCCGTATCACCCGATTCCTCCACCGCATCGGCCTGCAATCGTAGCAGATCACACCACAGTTGCACCCGCTCGGTGTCACCCATCAGTTGAGCCGCCGTGCGCGCGTCGAGTCGTTCGAACAGCGTGTGACGAGTGCCGAGCAAGGTGGCAATTGCGGCGTGCGCATCGTGGGAAACCTCCTCGGCGGCGCCGCCCCCGGCCAGTTTCTCGCGCATGCGACGGAGCGCAGCGGCCATCTGCTGGATCATCCGCAGCAGGTAGTCCTCACGGGCTGATGGCATGCGCTCAGGGCTCCAGATCCAACAGCGAGAGCGCCCGATCGGCCTCAGGGCTTGGCACATACAGCGCGACGCCACCGGTGATGGCACCCTGAAAGTTCATGCCGAAGATGCCCGCCGCGTTGCTCTTCACCAGAACCGGGATGCCCTCGGCATCGAGCGTCTGGCGCACCATATCGGCCTCGAGACCGGTGCTGTACGTGCCGATCTCGATCCACTCCGCTTGATCGGGCTGTTGTCCTGTCATGCGTTCTCAGTCTGGCGTGGGCCTCGCGGCACAAACGGCGCGGCAAATACTTCGACGAAATGTGCTATCTTGTTGTGTGCGCACAACCCGAGACCGCTACCTCCCGCCTGATCGCGACGCTTATGTCGCGGCCAAGCCGCCCACCGGTCGCGTGATCGTGATTGCGCCCACGCGGGCGGCCTGCGAAACGATTGAGCTCGCGGTCGGACTCCATCTCGATACGTTCCTTGAACGTACCCGCGGTGCCGAGGTTCGTTCGCTGGCCGCCAGTGGCAGCGGCTTTGGCATCGTCGCCGGCACCGGCACGGGCAAAACGCTGGCCATTCGCCCCATCGCTGAAACCATACTCGGCACGCCCGTCCTGCGCGTGGGGGTGGTGAATCGGGAGCGTGAGGCCACGCCCGAGACGCCTACGTGGAACGTGGTGATCGTGACCACCGGCATCGCGCGTCGCTGGTTTCAGGACGGCGACATTCAGGCGCAGGACACGTTGATCGTCGATGAGATCCACCAAACCAGCGCGGAACTGGAACTCTGTCTGGCGCTGGGCAAGCGGGTGGGTTGCCGTTTCATCTGGTTGTCGGCCACGGTCGATCCAACGTTCTATGCGCGCTACCTGAACAGCGCCGATGTGTTGCAGGTGTCGGCATTCGACGCGAGCAAGGCGGCCAAAGTTGAGGTGATGCGCAAGCAGCCGCTGGAGTTTCTGGACGACAAATTCCTGCAGAAGCTCGCGCGTTCCGAGCGCGGCGTGGCCATGTTCCTGCCCACTCGCGCTGCGGTGGAAGATGCGGCGGAGTGGGTACGCACGCGCTATCCGCGCATTGCGGCAGCGCACTATCATGGTGGTGAACCCATTCGCGTGATTCGCCCGTTTCTGGAAGGATCGGTATCCAAGCCGTACTTCCTGGCCATGACGGCGGCGGGGCAAAGCGCGCTCAATGTGCCGGGGTTGGATACCGTCATCATTGACGATACACGCTTTACGAACCGCATCGATCGCGGACGCAACGTGCTCACGCGTGTGCATCTGGGCTCGAATGAAATCCTGCAGATGGCGGGTCGCGTGCACGGACGTGTGGAGCACGGACGCGTATTCATCTTGAGCGATCGCGACATTCGTTTCGAGGCGCTGCGTCCCACCGAGCCGGAGTTCCAGTTGGCCGGTGACTCCGAGCGCGTGGCGCTCACCTGCGCCGGCCTTGGCGTGCGCGCCGACACGCTCGAACTTCCGGTGCCACTCGACCGCGTGGCCTATCGCAAGGCGGTGGCGTTGCTCGAGTCGCGCGGATTGGTGGAGAACGGTGTGCTGACCACTTACGGACGTGCCGTCGAGGCGCTGCCGGTGGAGCGTGAGTGGGGCGAGTTGATCGTCAATGGCGATGACGAACTGCTGCCGGCATTGGCAGTGATGAGCGGCATCGACTCGCTGCACCGCATGACACGCGAAGGTCGTGATCTGGAAGGACTCGCCGTGCGCGGCAGCGACCATCTCACCGCATACAACGTGTACGCCGAGGGATTCCGCACCGCCGGCTACGTAGGTGAAGTGTACGGCTTGTCACGGCACATGTTCGATCCGGAGCGTATTCCGCACTGGGCCGAACAGCGGGGCGTGTTGGTGAAGTCGCTCGAAGATGCGGCGCTGGCCATGGCAAGTGTCTATCGGAGCGTGGGCATGCCGTTGCCAACCACGCTGCCGCTGGCGCGAGACGGCACCGTCAAGCGATTCGGCGATCTGATTGCGCGCTTCATGCCATTCGACCTGGTGATCGAAGAACAGACAGTTGACGGTCACGAAGCGCGCGTGTCGAAAACCAGCATGTGTGGCAGTTGGGGTGCGGTGGCGGGCACGCTGCGGTATTTTGCCGACCGTTTCGGTGTGCCGCGCGCCTCCATCGAAGGCACGCAACTGTCGATGGAGCTGATCACGCGCTATGCCGAACGACATCCGCCCGAGCTGGCACTGAACGTCGAGCACAAGCGCGCGCCGGTGCAGTTGCGTCGACGGGTCACCTACCACGGCTTCGAGTTGTCGCATGAGCGGGAACCGCTGGCCACTTTCACGCCAGCGCTCGCACCGGCGGCGCGTCAGTTGTTGGCCGTGGCGTTGGCGCGCGGGGAGTTGCACCATCCGGCCGTGCGTCGCAACCAGCCGGTGATCGACGACATTCGCACCGTGTGGCGCAAACTGGGAGGCAGCACGCCGCGACTGGGGCAGGCCGAACTGGCGTCGTGGTACGAGTCCCGGATGCACGAGGTATGGGACTGGGAATCCCTGCGCGCGCTCACGCTCACGCTGGATCGCCAGGAGTTCGTCAGCGACGCGCAGCGAGCGGCGGCGCACGCGTTGCCCAACGAAGTCGAGATCCGCGAGCGACCCGTGGCGCTGGAGTACGACATTGAAGAACTGGACGGCGTTGTGCGTCCGGTGGTGCGTCTGCGGCTTCCCGAAAAAATCGCCCGCACGCTGGTAGCGGAGGAGCTACCGACGCTCGATCGGCCACTGCGCTTCGCCGTACTGCGTGGCAATCGGGGTGCGGTCCGTGCCGCCGACCTGCCAACGTTGCAGGAAAAACTGGACGATCCGTATACCGACGAGGAACGCGAAACCGCGCGGCGGTTGCGCGAGGATGTGGCGAATCGGCCTCGCAGCAGCGACACGCACCGCACGTTCCCCCGCCAAGAGCGACATGGCGGGAAGGGCGGTGGCGGAAAGGGCGGTGACGGGAAGCGCGGTGGGGGGAATCGCGGAGGCGGAAATCGAGGTGGCGTAAAACGGGGTGGCGGTCGAGGACGCTGATCCAATCGGCGATTGGGTGCATCCGCCATGGTGGTGGCGACGAACAGATGAGTGTTGAACCACCACACCGCGAAGGGGATCATGCTCAGAACGAACGATGAGGCCGTACATCGCGACGCGCGTCGTGCCCGGTTTGAAGGCGAGGCGCTGGTGCACCTCGACGCACTGTTTTCGTTTGCCCTGAAGTTGGCACGAAGCCGCGACGACGCTGAAGACCTGGTGTCGGACACCATGCTGCGCGCTCTGGAACGGTGGGAGCAGTATCATCTCGGCACCAACATCCGCGCGTGGCTGTTCACCATTCTGTATCACGTGTTTGTGAGTCGGAAGCGTCGCAGCGACGCCCGCGAGGTGCAGCAGCCGGAGGATACCGAGGGCTGGGCGATGTTCGAGGCGGTCGGCGAAGCCGATCCGGAAGGCCGCTTCTTCAATTCATTCCTCGATGACGAGGTCACGCGGGCGATTCTTGCGTTGCCGGCGGAGTATCGCTCAGCGGTGGTGCTCAGCGATCTGCAGGGGTTCCGCTACGCCGAAATCGCCGACGTGCTGGGTGTGCCTGAAGGCACGGTCAAGTCGCGGTTGTTTCGCGGTCGACGCCAACTACAACGTCGGTTGGCTGACTATGCGGTGGAAATGGGATATATCAAGGCGTCGGTGGCGCGAGCGGCACAGGCTCCGCCTGCGGGCAACCAGACGGTGCTATGCACGGTCTGACGCGCGACGGGTTAGCGGTTATCCGTTAACAAGCGCGATCCCCGCACCAGTTCCCCGAGCGCGCGCTCGACGGTTCCGCTCCATTCCTGCAGGCGCTCGCGCAGCGACGCGAGCTCGGCGCGCGTCTGCGTGGCGTCGCGCGCCGCGTCATCGTGCAACGTCATCAATTCCAGCACCCGCGCGCGCATCACCTCAAGTGACGTGTTCAGTCCATCGCGCTCCTGCTCGGTTTCGTCCAGCAGTTCGTGCACGCGCGCGCGAGTTTGCGTGAGCAAGGTGCACATCGCCCGCCACGCATCGCGTTCCAGCGTGAGCTGCCGTCGCGACGCGGTGTCGTCCGCCAACCGTTCCCGCAGTCGCGCCAGGCGTTGCACCAGGGAGCCGTTGCCATTCACTGCGGTACCCGGTCCCAGCACGGCCATGGCGGCCTGCAACTCGCGATCGAGGTCTGCGGCGCGACGGGCGTACTCGTCGCGGGCGCTTCGCGTTTCATCAAGCGTGGCCAACGCATCGCGCAGCGCGCGTAACTCGACCGCGATCCGGCGCACGCCGCGCGCGTCACCCTCCGCTACCAGCCAGCGCAGCGATGCGACAAATCCTCGTTCAAATGACGTGTCGTCCGACGACTCAATGCGGTCGACGGCGTGGGCCGGGGTAATCGGAGTGGTTGGGGTGTCCACTGGCTACCCGCGGTCCGGGTCGCGGGGTCGCGTCCGCGTGGGCTTGGCGATGCGCTTGGCCCGGTGTCGCGCCGCCTTGGCACGGTTACCGCAGGTCCCCATGTCACACCAACGCCGCAGCCCGTTCTTGGTGGTGTCCATGAACACGCGATGGCAGCGCGCATCGGCGCACGCACGCACGCGTGCGAGGTCGCCGTAAATCAGCACGTCGGCTGCGGACTCGACGATCGGAATCATCAGTCCGGCGAACGCATCGCCGGTGGGCACGAACGCCCGCGCGTATCCACCCTCCTGGCGATCAATCCGACGGGTACCGGCACTTCGGCCAAGCACGCGATTGATTTCCGTGACCGCATCGTCGCTGATGCGAGTGGAAGCGTGGCCACGTTCGGCCAACTGACGAAGCGCCGCTCGTACCCGTCGCGCATCCACCACGGTTGCTGCTGCCGCCGCCGGCTGCAGTAGAGCTCGCCTGCGAATCCCGGCCGCCCGATCGTCGTCTAATGTGCCGTGATCCGTTAGCCAGCTCACCAGAGTGTCGAGGTCGCGAACGCGGTCGCCGCTCGACGCTTGCGCGGCGGCGTCCGTATTCACGAAGTCGAGCCAGAGGCGCGATCGTGTGGAAGTCGGTGACGGCGGCCGGTCGGACCCTTCGGCCAACCGCGAATCAAGTGTGGAGGCAGGCATCTCGGCGGCTCACGTTACATGGATACGTGCCTGCGAGCAAGATTTGCACCAATAGTTGTTTCAGTCGACCTCTCCCTTTGCCACTACCGTGCATGCAACTCGTCGTCGTCGGATCCTCCAACCCCGTAAAAATCGCAGCCGTGCGCGCGGTGGTGATTCGCGTCTGGCCGTCGTGCCTCGTGCGCGGTGTCGCGGCCGAGAGCGGGGTTCCCGCGCAGCCGTTTGGTGACGAGGAAACCCAACGCGGCGCCCGAACGCGAGCGACAGGTGCCTTGGCCGATTCCATCGAGGCCGATCTTGCCGTGGGTGTGGAGGGAGGAATCGTGATTGCTCCGAGCGGGGCGATGCGAACCTGCGCCTGGGCAGCAGCGGTGGACCGTCGTGGCGTGGAAGGGCTTGGCGGTTCACTGGCGGTGCCGCTCCCGGCCGTTGTTGCCGAGCGGGTACGCGCCGGCCAGGAACTTGCGCATGCCATGGACGCCGTGGCCCAAACCATCGGTACCAAATTCGGCCGCGGCGCCGTGGGTATTCTCACGGCTGGGCTGATCGACCGACAGCGTGCCTACGAGCCCCTCGTGACCTACGCGCTGGCACCGTGGCTCGCGCCTGACTACTTCGACGCCTCGGGGCGATAGATCAGCATGGGTAACCTTGAGTGCCGAATGACTTCGTCGGCCACACTGCCCAGCATTAGGCGGGCAATGCCTCCTCGTCCGTGGGTCGCCATGGCGATTGCACCCGCTCCGCACCGCTCTGCTTCGTCGAGGATGGCGCGACCGATAGACATGTCGATGACGCCGCTGCTGGTGGTTCCGGGCGCCGTCGTGGCCGCCAGACGCGTCAGGTAGCCCAGACGATCGCGTTCTTCCTGCTCGAGAACAGACGGATCGGACAGCAGCGCTTCGGTGGCAAAGGGTGCCATCCCGACCGCACGCGGTGTGGTGACGCTGAACAATGCCAGCGTCATTCCGCAAGTATCAGCAAATCCCGACGCGTGGGGCAGGATACGCTCGGCGAATGGCGAACCATCGAGCGGACAAAGCAAGACGCCCGTGGGAAATGTGGAGGCGGATTGGCTCCCCTCTTCGTTGCCCGCGCCGTGCACGAGCAATACGGGGGTTGTCGCCCGCGTGAGATACGTAGTGGCTACGCTCCCCAGTCGCAGTCGCGCAAAGCCGCCGCGTCCGTGTGTGCTCATAATGGTGAGTTCAGACGCCACCTGTTGACCATACTCGACAAGGGATTCGATGACCGTTCCTTCGAGGAGTGCGCCGGTTGCCCGAACTCCGCCAGCAACAAGCGCGGCAACCTCATGATCGAGCAGCGCCCGATCGGCCTCCCGATGCTCACGAACCAGCGCTGCATCGTAGACCGGTACCGCGACCTCTCCGGGCACGAACGGTACGTAGCTGCTTGGATCGTGCGCCAATACGAGGTGAATCATGGCGCCCGAGCGGCGCGCGAGTTCCGCGGCCACGGGCAGCGCCCGTGCGCTGAAGTCCGAACCGTCTATCGGGACAAGAATAGTCTGATACATGACTGAATCTTGCGTCGGAACAGGGGACGCGGCTAGAGGGGAATCTCCTACAGCACAATCCAACACGACGCACTTTCGCCGATCCCGGTGGCTTTGCATACTGCGACATGCCACTTCCTCAACCGTTTCTTGTATCCGACCGCGTGCGCTGGGCCGACGTGGACTACGTGCGGATCATGCGCTACAGCGCCTTCACCCGTCTGGTCGAGGTGGCCGAGCAGGAGTTGATGCGAGCCGCGGGCATGCCATATGCAACGCTTTTCGACGCGCCGGAAATCTACCTGCCGCGGCGCCACCTGAGCATCGAATACTTCAAACCTGTGCGCCTTGATGACGAGTTGTCGCTCGTGACGTTCGTGTCACATATCGGCGACAGCGCGATGACGTTCAACGTGGACGTGCGGACGGCGACAGGCTGGACGCTGGTTGCAGCGGCGGCAACGGTTGTGGTCTGTGTGGACGTCGAGACATTCGCCAGGCAGCGTCTGCCCGACGACATCCGGAACACGCTGGCGCCCTATGCCTGCTCGGTGGCGGACGCGCGCGCGTGGACGCCGTCGTGATCTGTCGACTTGACGACTGCCTCCCTG
>JANOKE010001037.1:0-1219 GCA_031419135.1 Gemmatimonadaceae bacterium | reverse complement strand
CGGCGTTGACCGATCTCGACACGCTGCCGCGCAGTTGGTTGCCGCTCGCCAAATCGGTCACGGTCCGCGGCGTCACGCCGGATACAGGCACGGCAGTCACTACGCGCATCGACCAGGTTCGCGGTGTCGAAGTGACGTATGAAGCCACCTCACCAACCGGCAGTTCGCGCAATGTCGTGCGATATACGGTTCCCATGCCCAACACAGCAGTCGCGCGACAGTCACGGGCCTGCGGTCGTCCGCCGATTGCGCCAGTTGCGGGCTCCGCCACCTGGAACGGGGCCACAAAGGTGGTGACCGTCACGTGGCCCAAGGCCGCTGATGACGGTGCCGGTGAGTCCGACGCGGTGCGGTACGTGTTGTGGCGCCGCATCACGGGCGCGGCCACGTGGAGCGAGCCGCTGGCCACGGCGAGCGTGGTTGGTGGCACCACCACGTATTCGTACAGAGACGGTGGCGTGGTTACCGGTCTCGGTCGGAGCTACCAGTACGGCATCGCGGTACAGGATTGTACACCCAATCTCTCAACGCTCGCGTCGTATTCCCCGGTTGTGGTGCCGTGAAAACGCGGCGACGCTGACGCACTTCTGCCACGCTCGACAAGCACTTCCCTCCAATTCGCTGGTGTCTCATGAAGAGTCACAACACAAACGCTCCTGAGCGGCATCCCGTCCGCACTCGGCATGGCATCGCACTGATTGCGGTGCTGTTCATCGCTGTGGTGGCCACGGTCATCGCGCTTGCCTCGACGTCCATGGCCGTGTCCGGCAAGCTCGTGCTGGCCGGCTCCGATCGCAGCGCGGCCGTTGACGACGCCGCCATCTCGGCGCTGGAAATCGAACGGTCGCGACTCAACGCCAAGCTCGATTCCGTTCCCGTTGACGGATATCTCACGGTCGCAAACAACCAGAGCGCTGGGGCGGGCATCACCCGCTCGATCTGGGTGTCACGCCTTGGCAACTCGGACTCGCTGAAAAATGCAGGCGAGTTCGGGTTGCAGGCCGAGATCGTGGCAAAGGCCACCGATACCTTCGGAAACGTCGCCATCCGTCGTTCACAGCTGTACCAGGATTCATTCGCGCGCTACGCAGCGTTCACCGACCTAGCGCGCTCAACGAGCGGTCAACTCCTGTACTGGGCGCTGGGATCGCAGGCGCAGGGTCCGGTTCACAGCAACGACACGTTCAATATCTGGAACGGGGCCACACGAAGCCCACAG
>JANOKE010001036.1:0-2905 GCA_031419135.1 Gemmatimonadaceae bacterium | reverse complement strand
CATTGTGCTCACGCTGGCCAATCGTACCGGCAGCATCGACACCGCTCCCATCTGGTCGGAGAAAATCGAGTGGGCCGCCGGTGCCGAGCGGGGGAGAGTGGTGCAGGTGATCGGCGATATCGGGGCCTTTGGTGACGAAGGCCTGCGACGGCGTCAGTTGCAAATCAGTGCGCCGCTTCGCGTGTTGCCGAACGAGCAGTTCGACCCGTCGGAGTTCCTGCCCCGTGTGGACATGGACTTCGAACGACTCTGGGACGGTATCGACAAATTGCGCGTGGGCATTACCGCGCCATCGGTACGCAAGGCGGTGGACCTGTTTTTCGCAGACGATGCGTTTCGTGTGTTGTTCGAGCGCACACCGGCCTCAGTGAATGGACATCACGCCGAGTTGGGCGGGCTGCTGCTGCATGTGTTGGAGGTAACGAGTATCGCGCGACATATCGCGCGCACCGTTCGACATGCCAGTGCCGATCTTGTAGTGGCCGGCGCGTTGCTGCATGACATTGGCAAGGTTGAGGCGTATGCCGCTGGGCCGCAGGGATTCGCGCATACGTCCACCGGCATGCTGCTGGGCCATGTGACGTTGGGCGCGCTGATGTTCGACCGGCGTGTGGTTGCGTCGGGGATTGCATTGACCACAGCGCAGCGCGACGAGTTGTTGCATTTCATTTTGTCGCATCATGGTGCGCTGGAGTTCGGCAGTCCGGTGCAGCCCATGACCACGGAGGCCGAGATCGTGCATTGGGCCGACGAATCGTCGGCGAAGGCAGCGGAGATGATCAACGAGTTTTCCAATCCCGACCTGTTCCCGGCGGGCGGGTTGGCCGAGCTGTCGGCCAAGCGTTCGTGGCGGCTGGGCCGGAAGCTGTGGCGTCGTCCGGCGGCCTGGGACTGAGTGTTTGCAGGGGCGTCAGGCTGGGCGAACCTGTAAACTTCGTTTAGACGGTTACGTCACATTTTGTATTCTTTGGTTCGACGGTGCACATCTATTCCAGGGCGGATTAGCTTTCAGGAGTCGGCCACCGGACCATAGGTCGGCGCCCTTGCGCGAGGATTTTGTCGTATGCGTAAACCACGCCCCAACACGTACAACCCGGCCCAGGCGCTCCATCTCATTGCTGCCGACCGCACGGGTTTACCGCTTAGCTGCCCATCCTGTTCCGGACAGATCGACCGTGACCCGGTCTCGAGTCCGCCGCCGCCGCATTCGCATGTGACGCTCAAGTGCACCGGCTGCGGCCGACTGGCGCGCTACATCGCGGGTGTGAACTGAAGGGTTTGACTGGGAAGCGTTTTCTAGGCTGTGACCTCCGATTGCCAGTCGCCGCTGAGAGCTAGCGCCCGATTGGGCCCTGTCCTTGGTAAAAGGAGCAACCAGATCTGCTCTGGCCGAACCTCGTGTTCTGCCAGTCGTCGCTGGGACTCAGTGAGAAATTCAAGAGAGCGGGAGAAAGTTCTCCGGTCACCTTCGGATCCAATCCTTCGCACCACATGCGAATCTCCAAATGCCCTGCAGAGCATCTCGCTCACGCCGGGGACGAAGCAATCGTGAGTTTCGATAATGAGCGTTGCTGACCGCAATTTCGATACTGTGCGCTGGTCGAACAGTACGGCCTCGTAGCCCTCACAGTCACTGATGATGAACGCCGCATCCAAAGTGTTTTCGGCGATCCAATCAGGGCTGCAGAAACCTTTCACGATAACGTTGTCGGTCCCGTTTACCGCTGCCATCTGGCGAGTCGCTTTTCGCGCCCACCAGTCGGTGTCAAGGGCAACGACTTGCGCGGCAGGGTATCGCTTGGCAAGCCCGATTGCGTAGTAGCCAAACTTCGAGCCGACGTCGATAATCTGGGTGTAGTTGCCTTGAAAGACCCTGAGCCATGCGTTGTCTAATTCGCTTTCATACACACCCAGCAAGAAAGGGCCAATTTGCTCAAGGTGCGTCATAACGGACAGCTCCAAACCCGCAAAGGGACCTTCCTGCACGCGGCTACCGAGTTGTTCGACGAGCTTCCTGGTAACAACTCCGCCACCCCAACTGGCGACGACCCTGTGCGAGTGGGCACGGGCACGGGCCGACATCAGCGCAGTGGTCCATTGCGGCGCGAAGCTATTTAGAATCCCCTTCACAAACTGCTTCACTTGATCCCCCCGCGCGTGACGAATGCCAGCTCAACTGATCCGCGCCGCTAACAGTTTTACCAATTGGTGCGCGGACGAGCCTGGACACCACGTCGAGTGATCGCGCTACCAGTTAATCGATCCCTGCTTGGTGGTGTCGACGTCTTCGGCTTGGCCGGTCTTGAAGAGGAAGGCGTCCATGTTGCGCGTAAGGAACGTCCGCGCTTGCGGCTCCATCACATTCAGGCCGTTGTGGTTGATCAGCATGGTCTGCTGTTTGAGCCACTGGCCCCAGCAATCCTTGCATATCTCGGTGACGATGCGGGCCCCGATGGCGCCGGGGAAGGGCGGGCGTTCGAAGCCTTCGCGAGTTCGGGCGCAGCGTGTGCAGGTGACGTCGGTCATGGAGGGAAAGCTAGCCGAGAAAGGCGTGGGCGCCAACCGCCGCTCGCTGCGCGGCGCGACGTACCCGCGCTGGCATCTCAGCAAACCACTTGATGATGGCGTCTCGATTTCATGCGCGCAGGCAACCGTTAGCCACGCTGCCAAGCGGTCGACACACGAACCACGCCTGGCTGGAAGCCCAGCCGCCCGTCCAACCGAGCGGAGAGAAGTATGTCTTCTCGACGAGAAGATGCGCACAGACCTTCGCGCGCATCAATCGCCAGTTGAATCCATAGTGGGAGTGGGACGGTGCGTCGGGTCCACCATGGATGGGGCGATGGAGAGCCGTCGTCGCACCCGCAAACACCATTCGCAGCGCATTGTGTGGAGTATAGGCCTC
>JANOKE010001035.1:0-2293 GCA_031419135.1 Gemmatimonadaceae bacterium | reverse complement strand
GTCGACGCCGATAATCTCGACGCACTTGGCGTGGCGATTGTCGCCGAGCGTCATCGCGGTGACCGGGGCGCGCACGAACGGCTACTGGGGCGACTTGAGTCAGCCGATCCGCTCAGTCATCAGGCGCGACTTGAACGGTTGCTTGCGCAACGTGATCCGGCACTCTTAACCAAACTGGCAGCGGGCATTCGCGCCGAGTTGCCCGAGCAAGTGTTGTTCGACCTGGCCGCGTGGTATGTCGACGTTGGTGAACCCGACGTGGCGCGCCAGGTGCTGGAGGCCGCAGGCAACCAACCGGAAGCACTGTACTGGCGTGCGCAACTGCTCGCTGTGGCAGGCCAACCTGGTACCGCATTGGTGGAACGCGCCAATTCCCTCTCACCCACACTCGTATTTCCGTTCCGTGCGGAAATCGTGCCCGCGCTTCGCTCGGCGACCGCGTTGTCGGCACACTGGAAGCCGCGCTACTATCTGGCGTTGGCACTCTGGAATGTCGGACAAACGCGTGAGGCCGACGCCTTGCTTGGTGGCCTCGGAACGCAACCAGACTTTGCGCCGTTTTATGCCGCTCGGGCGTCGTTTCCTGGTCGCAAATCCGCCGATGCCCAACGCGATCTCGAACGCGCCGCCGCACTCGACACCTCGGAATGGCGGTACGGCAAACTGCTCACCGACCATCTGCTCGCCGCGGGCAACGCCGCGAGCGCCTCTCTGGTGGCGCGCCGTTACCACGCGCGCTTTCCTGCCAACTACATTCTCGGCCTTACGCTCGCGAAAGCGTTTGTGGCCGCGCGACAGTTCCGCGACGCCGACAGGCTCCTCAGCACACTCGACATCCTTCCCTACGAAGGGGCGCGTGATGGACACCTGCTGTATCGGAAAACCAAGCTGGCCCTTGCCGCGGAGGCGATGTCCGTCCGCCAGTGGGATGCCGCGCGCGCGCATATCGCCGCGGCGCGACTCTGGCCCGAACGTCTGGGCGCGGGCAAACCATACGATGCCGATCTCAACGAGCGTCTGGAAGACTCACTGCTGACCGTCGTCAACAAACGCGCCGGACAGCAACCCCCGGCTTCGCGTCCAGCGTCAAAGCCTCGCGCCGATTCGCTTCGCTATGGCGTGGGCACGTGGGAAGCCGACTCACTCGGCAATCATCGCGCCGTGCTGCGCGTAACCACGGCCGCTGACGCTGTGTTTGCGCACATCCCCTGGCGACGACGCGACCTCGCGCCCGAGTCGGTGAATCTCGTGATGATTGAGGCGGCAACGCAGCAGCGCGTACGTAACGTGGCGCGGCTCGACATCAATCGCGAGTTCGGCAACATTGCCTTCCAGGCGGCGACGCCCGGCGTGTACTTCGTGTACTACCTACCGTACACGGGGACGTTCACCTCGAACTACCCGAAGATCACGTATCGGGTTCCCGAACAAACTGCCAATGCCGCTTGGCTCACGCGCCACAGCCTTGGCGCGGGGAACGCTTCGGCTGTTGGCGCGTTACCTGTGGCATCGATTGTCGGATTTGACGCCGTCAACGAATTTTCGCGCTTCACACCCATGGAGTACATTGCGGGCGCTGCCGAACGCGAAGCACTGCGCGCGCAGAATCCGTCCGCATCATTTCTGGCATTCGCGGAAGATCGGTCGCTGTCCATCCGCATGCAGGAAGACATTCCGCAAGTGTGGGCCGCACGTGGCGCGTTCCAGCCATTTCTCGGTCAGGCCAGGCGCGGCGAGTACTACACATTCCAGATCGGCGTGTGGGCGCATCGCGCGTCGATAGATTCGCTGCGCTTCCGTTCCAGTGCATTCGCGCGGCGGGGCGGCGCGCAGACAATTCCGGCCTCTGCGGTCACCGTATTCAACCTCGAAGGCACCGACTGGGCCGGACAGCGATTCGTGCGCGCCGTACGAGTGGATTCAGGGCGCGTGCAGGCGCTCTGGTTTGGCGTGGACGTGCCAACGCGCGCCGTGCCCGGCGACTACGACGGCCGGATCACGCTGTCCAGCCGAGGCGGTGCCGACCGCACGATTCCGGTGACCATTCGTGTGACGGCCAGTGTGGCCGTGAATCACGGTGATTATTCTCCGGCTGAGCTCACGCGCTTGCGCTGGCTCAATTCGCAAAAAGCCGCTGACGACAGTCTCGTGGCGCCGTACACGCCGATGGGTCTGGTTGGCAACACCATATCCCTTCTGGGGCGATCGCTCACATTCGGCCGTGATGGAATGCCCACGAGCATCCGCTCGTTCTTCTCCCCCAACAACACGGCGATTGGTACCACGTCTCGCG
>JANOKE010001034.1:0-15770 GCA_031419135.1 Gemmatimonadaceae bacterium | reverse complement strand
GCCACCGATGCTGCCAACGTTTCCGGTGACCACGTTGCCGGTGGTCACCAACGTCGCCTTGGTTCCCGTCATGCTCGGAGCAACCGGACCCCGTATCGTGTACTTCTGGTTGGCACCGGTGCCTTCATCGAAGGTGACCTGAAACACGAGATCTTCAACGGCATCGGCGGTGTTGTCCACCTTGATCTGATACAACAGGTTGGGATCGAACGACGCGCTCTGCCCCGCAATGGGGCTGGACGTGGTCATGACGAACGCAATGCGATCGGCTGTCGCCCCGGGGAATGCATACACATCATTGATGTCCATGCGTGGATTGAGTTCAACTTCGGGCGTGTCCTGGTGATCAGACGCGAGCACACGCTGAGTTGTGATACCGACGCCGACGACGCCTGCCGCGAGAAGCGCAAACATGCGCCACCTGTGCTGGCCAGTGGATAGGCGAAACATTGTGAATTCCGGGAATCGGGTGAGTGCGCGCCCGGTCGGAATGAGCAGGGCGCCGAGTGCAACATCCCAGCTACGCCGCGCAGAGCGGGCTGGATGTATCGGCCGATGTCCGGGTCAAGTCGAGGGGTGCCCGGTGCGGTTTTGTGCCACCCAGGCACAAAACCGCCCCAGCAAACGATCAATCAGAATGCAAAGCGCAGCACTGGGACCGTGGCGATGGATGCTGGCTTGGTGCCAGGCGCTCGGGCGCCGTGATGGGTTCGCGACCCGCGCATTCCCAACGCCATCGTCGCCACAGCGGGTACGATCGACAGTGACCAACGCGACGAGCGGTTCGGGCCACTCGCGGCGCCGCTTGGCAGCACGCCTCGCTTCGGTCCGGCATCCGGCGGTGGACTCAATAGGCGATCGGCCAACACCAATCCCAATGCACCGCCGGCAGCGACCAGCGCTACCGACGGTTGACGATCGGACTCGGCGATCAGGGCAATGCCACCACCCATCAACATGCCGGCCACGGCACCGAGTTGCGCCAGTGTGCCATCGGCCGAGGTGCGATCAGCGCTACGCACCAGCATGCGGTCGGCTATTGCCGCGCCAGCAAGCATACCCGCGGTGCTCACTGCGAATCCAGTGCGTCTTCCCGTGCCGTCACCGATGGCCGCATTGGCGGCCAGCGCGCCCAGCGCCGCGCTGGTGAATACCATATCGATGTCACCGGCGGTCACGTTGTAGCCCGAACGACGCGCGTATCGCGGTCCCACCCAATAACCTGCCAGCCCGGCCACAATCGCGGCGCCCAAGGCAGGCCGGGCACGCGGTGGCACGCCATCACCGCGATACACGGTGTCGTCGTCGAATGCACCCAGTGCGCCAGCCAAGCCGAATGTCGTCGCAGCACTTAAATCCGCCACAAATCCCGATGACGCGGCTTCACCGTCACTCATGCCTTTTGCGCCCTGAAAACCGGCAATCGTGCCACCCAGGGCACCGGCGAGAATCGGCGCACCATATCCAACGCCACCGTTGGCGCGGGCAATGGCGGCAATCGCCGCACCTGCGAGGCCACCTCGCGTGCCACCGTGGAACGCCAGAATCGTCTGCGCACGCGACACCGACTTGTTGCGCACCATGCGTGCGGCCACAAAAAATGACGACCCGGCTGCGAGCAGATATCCACCGCCGGCCGCAGCACCGTTGTCGCTGAGAATCGCCGCCGTTGCCGGACCATAGGCGAAGAGTCCCAAAACGGTTTGGTTGCGCACAAACACGTTGCCCGCTGGTTCGGATAATTCCAGGCCGGTGGTACCACGCGTGCCATCACCAGCTGTGCCCTGTGCCAGCACCGCCGCGTCGATCACTCGTCGCAATTGCAACAGCTCATCGGCCGCATACGGATACCGCGCGACGGCACCATCGACTCGCTGCACTACCAGCACCGCGGCGCCACTCTCGGTGGCGTACATCCGCGCTTCACGCCAGTCGCTGCCAAGTGGCCATTCCGGTGGCATCAACTTCCAGCGCGACGCCACAGAGGGGCTGAGTACCGTGACGCGGCCCGCCGCGTCGAACGCCACTGGCCGTTCCACCTGCGGAGCACTGCCTTGCGCGCGCACGGCGCGAGACATGCACGGACTCAGCACCAAGGCGCCCGCCAGCAGAAGCGCGCGCGCGAAAAGTCGAACCGACGTTTGCACAGGAACTACCTCACGGCCATGGGAGCGTAATCACCGGATACCGCGGACGCGACTCCGGTGTGTCTTCGCCGGCCATGAATCGCGCGATATCACGTCGTGCCGCCGCCACATGGGCGCGGGCAGCCGCATCGGTGCCGGGCGCCGCCGCAAGACGTTGCTCAAGTTGACGCACATGCGCTACCGTTTGCGCGCGAACATCCGGCAGCGCCAGCTTGTCACCGGCCAGATCGAGCATCACGTCGAGTGTCGCGCGCTGCGACGCGCGCAGCACGGCCCGTTCCGCCGACGAGCCCGGCACGGCCGCACCCCACGTCCGACGCACGATGGTGGCCAGCACTTCATCGAGTCCCAGCGCGTTCGCATCTCGCGCCTGAAACAACACCAGTCGCGCGGCACGCTCACGGTTGAGTAAATAGCCAATCACCTCGTTGGCCAAGCCGCCGGCCAGTGTGACCTGATCGAACGCCGTGCCGCCACTCCCGTCAATCCACGTCATGTCGGTGTTGAATCCCGGCGGCGCCGGCGGAATCATGGCGATCACTCGCTCTGGAACGGTGAGTTCGGACGGCCTGAGTGCATCGAGCGACATACTCAACGCCTTTCGTTGATCGGCCGCCGGCAACACGCGCGTGGGTACCTGCCCATCGCCACGCAAAGTGAACGTAAAATCCATGCCGCCCACGTACTTCGCCAATCCCTCAAGCGAATACCGATGATGCAGGTACACGTGTGTGAACCGCATGTTGAGCATCGCCATCGGTTCGCCAGGTTTGATGGCCCGTTCGTCGAACTTGTCAATCAAAATGCGCCGTACACGCGTTGAACGCGTGACCGCGTCAAACATCGTGGTACCTTCGTCCCACCGCGTGGCCTCCGGAATGGAGCCGTTGGCACCGGCATATGTGTCGTTGATGAATCGCACGTTGCGCGAAAGTCCGTCCTTCATGATCGCCGCCAACCCCGCTTTTTCGGCCGCCGCGTTGGGATACCACGTGTACCCCAGACGAATCGCCAGCGAGTCCCAGGCACCAGGTCCCTTGCGCCACGCGTCACGCAAATCCAGCGAACCGTCGGCGTTGGCTGTGATGATCGGGAATGGATAGTCCATCACCGACGCGCGCCCCTGCGACGAGGCGATATAGTTGTGCTGCAAACCAATCGTATGGCCAATCTCGTGCGCCGCATGCTGACGTCGCCGCGACATGGCAAAGGTCTCGGCGTCCACATTCGGGCCATTCGCGCCAAACGCCGGCACCGTGCCCGCCCAGATGTTGTAGTCAATCAGCGAACGCCAGGCATCCATGCGCACCACCGCGCGTACGATTTCGCCGGTGCGCGGATCGCTGTAGCTCGGCCCCACCGACGGGCCGGGCCCCGACCGATGGATCCACATCAGCATGCTGTACCGCGCATCCATGGGATCGGCACCGGGTGGCAAATCGAGCACCCGAAATGCATTTCGAAAACCCGCCGCTTCGAACACCTTCGCCCACCAGTTTCCACCCTCGCGCAGCGCCTCGCGATACGGCGCCGGAATGCCCGGGTCGAGGTAGTACGTGATTGGCGTAACGGGCTCGACCAACTCTCCGCGCGCGTACGCAGCCGGATCGCGCGGTACGAGCCGCCAGCGATTGATGAAGCCGCCACGGTAGTCCCCTTCGAACGTCTTCGACAAATCGGCGAACTGGGTGCCGCCAAAGCCAAACCGCGGATCGTACTCACGCGGACGATATGACTGACCCTCCGGGAGTACGATCAGCGAGTGATGTTCCTCAAAGGTCATGGCCTTGGCATCGGGGGCGGCGCGGCGCACCGCACCACCTGGCGCATCACTGACGAACGTGAGCACCGCATGCACTTCGGCATTCCTCGCGAACGACTTCGTGCGCGCCGTGTCCAGCCAGCTTCGGCTCACATCCACCCGATAGGCGCCCGCCTGTGAACCGCGCAACGATTCGGTTACGCCATACACGTCGGACAGGAACACCGAACTCGCATCAACCGTGTACACGCCGTCGCGTGCACTGTCCACCGTGAATGACGCTACCACCGAACGCGGAAACGCCTCAGCGGCGGCTCGCTGATTCGCCGCGTCGCCCGCTGGCGCCCGTGCGCTCCAGTTGTCGCGCACCATCAATATGCGATTGCCCCGCCGCTCGAGTCGAACGACGACACTCTGGCCCGCCTGCGCGCGATCGAGACCGCCTGCGGGGAATCCCGTGGTGAGCGTGACCTGATGCAAAAAGTCCTTGTCGAGCTGTGCCACAGGGATGTCGAGCATCGCGCGATTCCGCGCTTCGTCCACGCGTACGCGCAAGAACGGCGCATCGGCCGGTTGCGCCAGCGCCGTCGACGCGCCGAGGGCCGAGCACGCGACAACACGCGTGAGCCACGCACGCACAAGGGAGGAGGGGTGACGCGGGCGGGTCAGAAGCATGAAGCGTCTCGAAAAAGGAAAATGCTTGAAGTATGAAGGAATCAACCCGATACCGTTTCCAACATCGTTTCCACGAACGCCGGCGCCATCAGACCAACCCGTGAACGCCCATGCGGGTCCTGATGTTGGCGAATCTCGTTCACCATTTCCAGCGCCGTTTGCGTGCAGGGTGGCAGCGCGCGATCGCTGGTGCCCAGCGGCGTCACGCGCGGGCCCCAACGCACCAGTAACGAACAGTAGGTAAGGCCGCCGCCAAACGCCGGCATCAACAAAAGACCGCCCGGCGTAACACGACCGGCGTCGAGCGCCTCCACCAGCGCCACCGGCACCGTGGCAGCGCTCATATTGCCGTATTTCTGCACAGTCACCATCACCTTGTCCATCGGGACACCGGCGTACTTCGCCACCGATTCGATGATGCGCAGATTGGCCTGATGCGGGACCACCAGATCGATCTGATCGGCCGTGACGCGGCATTGCTCCATCACGCGCTTCGACGCATCGGTCATCGCGTGAACTGCGCGCTTGAAAATCACTGGTCCGTCAAAATCCCACAGCGTGTCACCAAAGGTCACGTTGCGACCGGAATACGTGCAGCCAAAGCCGCGCACGCGCAGGCTCTGGCGCGCCTCGGCGTCGCATCCCAACACACTGCCAATCATCCCTTCCTCGGTGTCACTCGCCTGCAGCACCACAGCGGCCGCTCCATCACCAAACAGCACGGCCACATTGCGATTGCTCCAGTCCATGTACCGGCTGATCAGTTCCACCCCAATCACGATGGCGTTACGCACCATACCGGTGCGAATCATCGCGGTGGCCGTGGCGAGTCCATAGCAGAAACTGGTACAGGCGGTATTCAGGTCGATCGCCGCCGCGTGTTTGGCGCCCAGCGCGATCTGCACTCCCGACGCGCTGTTGGGGACCAGCTCGTCGTTGCTCACCCCGCCGTAGATGATGAGATCCACGTCGGCCGCGTCGAGGTCGGCACACGCCAGGGCGCGGGCCGAGGCGATGGTCGAGAGGTCAATGGCACTCACGTGCGACACGCGGCGCTCGTGCATGCCGGTGCGCGAGGTGATCCACTCGTCGGACGTCTCGAGGAACGTGGACAAGTCGGCGTTGCTCAGCACCGCCGGGGGCATACACGCACCCCAGCCGGTAATAGCGGCGTAAGTCATGGCAAGGAGGAAAGAGGGGGGCTGCGCGCCAAGTATCGCCGCTGGCAGCGTCGTTGACGAGGGGGGCCAGCATCTTCCTCACCCCCGGTGGACTCTCTATTGCCCCTTCCCTCGTCTGCGCATTGCATTTCGATGATGAGGGACTGCCGTCGGGGCTCTTCAAGGCCACGGTGCGCCGGATCGGCTTCGCGGTGGCAACCGTCGAGCTGCGACTTGGCGTTGGCGAGAATGTGCTCACGCTGCATCTCGATCAGGCCCGCGCCTATCTCGATGAAGTCCGCGTGGTGGCCGACCAGCCACTGGCCGCGCGACTCGATGAGTTTGAAATGCGGCGGCTGCGTGGCGAGGCCAGCAGCACCATTACGGGCGAGGAAATCGAGCACCGCCGTCCGATTGCCTTGTCGCAGATGCTGCGCGGAAAGGCCGGCATCCGCATCGCCGATTCGCTGGGTTACATCCTCGCGGTGTCAACCCGCGGCGCGAAGTTTGTGCGCGAGGGAGGCGGGCGTATGGTGGACTGTGTGCTCCGCGTGATACTCGACGGCATCGTGCTTCCGGCGCTGTCGAACATCGACGGTGTCGTTCCGAGCGATGTGTACGGCGTGGAGATTTTCTATGGGGCGGCGAGGCTGCCCGTGCAGTTCGCCGGGCTGCGCACCGACAACTGGTGCGGGATGATTGCGATCTGGACGCGGGATCGGTAACAACTGATTGAACCGCAGGGAGCGCAGGGGACGCAGAGGAAAGCGTTTTGAAATACAAAAAAGCGCCGTTCCCTGCGTCCCCGGCGCTCCCTGCGGTTCAATATTTTTCGCGATCTCGCGATCCGCACCACCGCACTTACTCCGCTACGTACCGCCACGGACTGCGGTTGTCTGCCCGCCGCCAAATCGTGAAGAACGACGACCCGGCATCAGGATCACTTCCCGCTGGCGAAGCCTTCGCGCGAATCACGCCGAAGGTGATACCCAGGTCTCCGCTTGACGCGACGAACGCTGTGTCGGCACCCCACGTCACCGCACTGGTCGTCATATCACCGCGGGCCACGCCAGTGCGCAGAAAATCATCAGAAGATTCATGCAGGCAATCGAATACATGGCGCGTCGCGGCGCATGATCGGCGGGACGAAGCGTGACGGCGGCGAGTCCGGAGGTCGTCCGGAAACGATCGGGCGTCGTGCTGGCGGCTTTCGGTTCCCGTAGCAATTCTTGAACAATGCCATCTCGCCAAACCGTTCGCTCCTCGCTCGCGCTGCTCCTCGCCGTCCCTGCGGCGTTCCTCGCAACATGGATCGTCATACCGGCCCCGAACGAGACCCTGCTGCCACTCGGCGTGGGAGCGCCCGAAGTCAGTGTCTGGTTTATCGTGCTGGGCGTTTTCGCGACGCTCGTTGCTGCGGTCGACCTGCGCGGGCGATGGCTGGCGCGCGTTGCGTTCGTTCTGGCGCTGGTCGCCGTCGGTCTCGCGGCGATCCCGTTCGTACGCTTTCGCGAGGTCGCGAATTCGGCGAATCAGGCTCTGCGCACCGCACTCGGCGGTGAACACATGGACAAGCTCGCGGTGTCACACGGTGGCACGTGGCGGCCAAACCCTCTCGTCATTCGCGACCTGTTCCGCGCCCCGCGTACGCTTGCCGCCCCGATTCGCGTGACGCGTGGCCTTCGCTTCGCGGTTGTCGCCAACGACACGCTCACCGTCGACATCTATCGTCCAGGTGCGAAAGGCCCCTTCCCCGTGCTGGTGCAGATCTACGGCGGCGCATGGCAGCGTGGCATACCCGGCAACAACGCCGAGTTCGCGGAATACATCGCGACACAGGGGTATGTCGTGTTCGCCATCGACTATCGACATGCGCCGCAGTTTCGGTTTCCGGCGCAGGTGGACGACGTGCGAAATGCGCTGTCCTGGATTGGTCGCAACGCCGATGCCTGGAGCGCCGATACGTCGCGGATGGTGCTGATGGGGCGTTCGGCCGGCGCGCACCTGGCCTTGATGGCCGCGTATGCCACAGATGCTCCACGCATTCGCGGTGTGATTGACTATTACGGCCCGGTGGATCTTGTCGAGGGCTATCGACAGCCGCCGGTGCCCGACCCGCTCGCGGTACGCGACATCGAGGAGAAATTTATCGGCGGGCCGCCCAGTGCCATGCTCGATCGCTATCGCGCCGCATCACCGATCTCACTGGCCACCAGACGCTTACCGCCAACGTTGCTCATCTATGGCGGCCGTGACCACATTGTCGAACCGCGATTCGGTGCGTTGCTGGCGGGTCGACTCCGGGCGCACGGCACCATCGTGGTGCACGTCGAAATTCCGTGGGCCGAACACGCCTTTGATGCGGTGCCGTACGGACCCAGCGGTCAGTTGTCGCGGTATGTCAGCGAGCGATTTCTGGCGTGGGCTATGGCGAATTAAATCAACCGCCTCGACCTTACGGCACCGGCGTTGACAGCGGGCCCACACGGTCGCACACGAAGGTGGCCGTGAAATGCGCCGAGTCGGTCGCACTCGCGTTGTCCGACACTTGATGAACATCGGTGGGCCGTTCGTAGAAGGTGCCGCCCGCCCGGTACACGCTGTCCGGACCGCCACGCACCTGCATGCGCATGGCGCCGGAGACCACGTACACCACCACCGCACAGCCATGCGTATGCGGGGTCGATCTTGCACCGGGTGCGACGCGCACGTCGGCCACCTTCATGATCAACCTCCTTCCATCCATTTCGGGCAACGTCTGATCGAACGCCAGTCCGTTTCGCGCAGGCGGCTGTTGGGCGAAGCCGGTGGTTGCGGAACGGTAGACCAGCATCGCACTGATCGCGACACCGGCAAGGACGAGGGGGCGTCGAAGGGATTGCATTGCGTGTGTTGGGTAAGGGTTGCCCGAAACATGCGGCACGGACAGCGGGTTGGCGACTTCACGTAATCGGTGAAGACCATATCTTCGTCGCGCGAGGAGCGACTGACATCGCTCACGTGGTTTCTCGACGGTGTGCCTGATGCTCAGCGACGCTGGCCTGGTTCGTGGGGAATACCTCTGAATTGATTCTTCGTTTTCTACGGTCGTCAAAGCAACAACATTGAACCGCAGGGAGCGCAGAGGACGCAGGGCGTTGTGATGTTGCAGCAGGCAACTCAACGACGGCCGTGAACGTTGTGGTTTGATTGCTTGGTGGAATCCATCGCGCAGGGCGAGTGCGAAGGATCCAACCGCCAAGGACGCAAAGGTCGCCAAGGACAATGCTGTGCGCCTATCGCGGTGTCTGCTGGTGCCCGGACATCGGGACGGCGCGCTTGATCGCCCGTTCGCGCTCGCGCAGTCGCTCAAGGATGCGCAATTTTTCCGCGATTGGCGTCGCCGCCAGCGCGGCGCGTGCCGCGCGTTTCGCGCGGAGTGCATCGTCCATGGAGAAGGTCACCGCTGCTCCTCCATCAACGCAACGAATCGCGCCCACCTGGCCGTCAATCCAAAGCGTTCGGTCAAGCTCTCGAATCGCGTCCGATCGAACGTCTCGGATGCAAGGAATTGTGCCAGCCGAATCTTATCCTTCATGCGGCCGGTCTCAAGTGCAATAGCAGCCAGGTGCTCTTGCGAAAGGACCGCAACACGTTGTCCATCGACGGCCATATGCTCCGGGTGTGAAAGCGCGTCCTCAACCAGCGGCGTTGTGGCCGGGAGGAATTGCACGGGCCAGTCAGCCGATCATCAAATGCTCATCCTGCACGACGGCGCCACGTCCAGCGCCGACGGCGCCGCCAAATTAGGTAGCGATCGATGATCCCGACGGCCAACGCGGCTTCCAGTCCAGCAAAGATGCGCTGCTGCCGTCATTTTGAAGGGGGAAACTCGCTGTGGACGTCGAGCGACGTACCCCGAAGCTCACTGGTTCGCGAGTACGGCGTACTCTGTCGACCGCAGCAATCGTTCGTCTGCCGTGACCAGCGTCAGCCCCATGACGCGCGCGGTCGCCGCGATGAACCGATCTGCCGGGTCCTGATGGGACAGTGCAAGCTGTCGGCTGACCAGCGCAATTTCGTGCGTGAGCGGTGCCTCTCGCCTGGGCAGCGCCTGCACCATCTGTTCGACCCAAGCAGCCGCCGACCCAGTGACCGTTACGCGCCCACGCTCCACCAATACCGCGGCTTCCCACACGCTGATTGGCGAGAGCCAGAGTTCGTTCTCGGGAGCCTGCAGTGCGGTGCGAACCGTCGGCGCGAGACGATCCGGATCGAGGAGCCCCCACAGCCAGATATGCGTGTCGAGTAGCAGCTTCACGAGCGTAGCCCCTCCCACTCGTCGGCGTTTCCGGCGGGCGCCATAAGATCCCCGGCAATGGTCGCCGTGCCACGCATCGCACCGAGCCAGCCATCTCCCGCACTGGCCAACGATGGCGGAATCACCTCGGCGATCGGCTTGCCCCGGCGGGTCACGATGATGGGGGAGCCGGTACGACGCACCTGCTCGAGCACGGCCAGGCAGGTCGCTTTGAATTCCGAGATGGCAATAGTCTTCACCGGTTTTTTCGTCATACATAAACGTACCATGGTCAAGGACTATGGTCAAAAATTTCGCCGTAGTAAGTATGGAAGACCCACCCCGGGGTCTTCGCGGTCGGTCAGGCCGCATCTCCTATCCACTCGGCGGGTGTGCGCACCGCGATCACTCCAAAGGCGCGGTCGCGAACTTCAGCGTCGAGTGTGAGCAGTGTCGCGCCGGCATGCCGTGCCGTAGCGACATACACCGCGTCCGCGCCACGCAACTCGCAGATGGCGGCGACTTCGGCTGCCTCTAACGCGAGCGCGCGATCAAGCGGATATTTTTTCGAGTGACTCGACCAGCGCCACGCAGCTCGCATGTTCGCGCTCGCCCGCCGATATCGCCGCTAGCCACACCGACGCGTCGAGCGTGACGCTCATCGGCGGTCGCGGTGCAGTTGATCCACCAGTCCGTCAGATGCGCCGGCCGCCTGTGTGACGTCGGTCGCGAGAGCCCTCCACCGGGCAAGCCATTGGAGCCCGGGTTCTGCGCCTCCTCTCCGGTCACCACGGTCGGCGATTCGGACGCGACGGCTGGCACCCGCCCATCCACCCATGCCGTAAAGAGCGCCGTAGCCACCTCGCGCACGGCTCTCATCCGTCCCCCGAATACTTCTCGCTGAGTTTTCGCACGGTGGTCAGGTTGCGCATGGTTACATCCAACTTCAGGGCCTTCTCTACCGACGGCCACTTCACCAGCGAATCGGTGGTCTTGCCGCGACACAGCCAGTACATCTCGCGCGTGCCCACACCGAAGGCGTCCATCGTGGTGGCGAGGGCTGTCAAGTGCGTTGCCAGAACGGTATCTGGCACGCGACGCAGAAATCCGACGTGAACGGTGTGGCCGGCCACGGCAACGTCTGTCGGCGAAAATGGCACACGCCGCACGATGGACAACAGCTCATCGGGAGTACGCAAAAATGTCGCCACGGCATATCCCAGCGCCTTGTGCAGATGCGACTCGATACGCGTCTCCAACACATCGGCGGTCGCACTTCCAGGTGTATCAAAGATGACATTGCCGCTGGCGATAAACGTTTCCACGTTGGTGAACTTGAGCGCCACGAACAAGTCGCGCAGGTCGATCATACTTACACGATGACCGCCCACGTTCATGCCCCGCAGGAACGCGAGGTAGCGGGTGCTCTTCCCCCGCGTCACGGCGCACGCTCGGCCACGAGCCACTCCCAGATAATGCGCGAACAATCAGCGATCAATCGTTGGGCGATTTTTTGATCGGGGATGTTGCGCGTAAGGACCGCAATGGCATACGGCGCGCGATTGGTGGGATATACCAACCCCGCGTCGTGCAAGGTGGCCGTGATGGATCCCGTTTTGTGCGCCATGCGCGTGTGTGGCGGCAACCCCGCCGGGATCTCGTCGTTGAACGCCTGCGCCTCGAGAATCGTCAGCATGTCGCGCGTACTGGCGGCGTTGGCCACCTTTCCCTGGTGCAAGGCCACGAACAGGGCCACCAGATCGTTGGCGGTAGTCGTGTTGTTCAGGCCCGCGCGAAACGCCAGGTTGTCCTCGACGCCGCGCAGCACCTGCATGTGCGTCGCGCCGAATGCGCGCGTGAGGGCCGTGATGCGCTTCGCATCGAGTCGACCAATCAACGCGTTCGTGGCCAGGTTGCTGGAGTGCGTGATCATGCGGCTGGCCAGATCACGCAACGGCACATCCGTCCCCACCATCGCGTATACGGTGCTGTCGCTGTCGTCGGCCGGGTTGAGCGCGTAGTCCGACATATCCACGATGGACTGGAACCGATTCTCCAGACGCATGGTCTCGTTGGGTCGCAGCCCACCGCTTTCGAATTCCTTGTACAGCGCGAACAGAACCGGAACCTTCATGGTGCTGGCCGCATGAAACAATGTGTCGGCGTTCATCACAAAACGGCGCCCGCTGGCCAGGTCGCGTACCGCAATGCCCACCTGCGCGCCGGGAACTTCGGCGATACGCGCCACCAGTCGCGCGCGCACCGCTGTCAGAGACACGTTCGACGATTGGGCAGGCAGGTTTGCGGTCGTGAGCGTCAGCGACCCGAACACCATCGCGCGGCGAACAAGGAACGTAATCGGCATCGACATCTCAGAGTGCGGAGGAGAATTGCAGTCTGCACCGCCGTCACTTCCCGCGAAAGTGGCCAGCGCATGCTACGCGCTGTCGCGGGCCTCGTACCGCACGACGTCACCATGCTCCAGGAGTGTCCTTCAGCGTGAAGCCCACGCGGGTGCCCTGCCAGTCAGGGTCCGCCCTGGCGCCGACCTTGTAAGAATGCGACCGGATGGCGACTCTATCGCCCTATGGAGTATTGCGAACTCGAACCGTCTGCGTCGTTGCGACCCTTGGTGCGCTGCTACTGGGCACTGACCGCACCGGCCAATGAACCCGCCTCGTCGCCCGAGCCGGCGCTGCCAGACGGATCGCCCGAACTCATTTTCAACACTGCCGACCCGTTCGTGGCGCTTGGTCGCGGGGGTGCGCGTCGCGTGCAGCCGTTGGCGATGCTGGTGGGACAGATCACCGGTCCGCTGACCGTGGGGCCAACCGGTCGCGTTGACCTGATCGCGGTGCGTTTCGAACCATGCGGCGCGTCACTGGTGTGCGACAACCTCGCCGCCATAACCGATTCCTGGATCGACGTGGCCGATCTCCCACCACGCGAACTTGCGACGTTGCGCGACGAACTCGCGCGTGCCCCTGACCTGTACACGCGTGTATCGATGCTGGATGACGCGCTCACACGTCTGTCATCCCAGCGACTCGGACCTGACCGCGATGTCGCTGAGGCGGTTCGCGCCATCGGCGCGTCACACGGCATGGTGGTGCTCGAGGAACTCGCCGTTAGGCTCGGCTGCTCGCTCCGTCACTTGCAGCGACGATTTGCGACGCAGGTGGGCGTCTCACCAAAACTCCTCGCGCGCATCCGTCGCTTTCAGCGCGTGTTTCAGGCGTGGCGCGACGACCCACGCAGTCTTTCCCGCGTGGCTGTCGAATGCGGGTACTTCGATCAGCCGCACCTCATTCACGATTTTCGCGATTTCGCCGGCTCGGCGCCTGCAGCATTCCTGGCCAATCAAGCCGAGTTTACGCAGTTCTTCCTGGCTACCAGTCCACAACGTTGATGGGTCGCCGAGCACGATCGGGCCTTCGCGACCCGCCTCGCGCGCTACTGCCATGGCCAGCGGGGCCTCCGACCCATACTTCCGCGTGCGTGACGCGCCTCGGAGCGCGGCCTCCCCGCGAAGTGCACTGAGTTGTGCTACCGTATTATCTACAGTGTCAGTTGGATTGCATCCAATCCACCACGTCTTCCCAGAGGTGCGCAATGCGTCGTCTTCCGTTTTTTGCTTTGGTATCGTGGCTCGCGGCCTGCGGCGGAGGTGGCTCCGATGTCACGCCGCCCGTCAGTACGCCGTCGATCACCGTCTCGGTCGGGAGCACCACGGTTACCGCCACGCCGGGAACGAGTGCTACAGTGCCGATCACGGTGACTCGCGCCGGCGGTGCGACCGGTGACATCGCCCTCGCAGCCGAGGGGCTGCCAGCGAACGTCACGGCGAGCTTTGCGCCGACACCGATTCCCGGCACCTCAACCGCGAGCACGATGACGTTGGTAGTCGGCGCGGGTGCGGCGGCGGCGACGACGAGCATAACCGTACGCGCAACACTGGCTGGCGCTGCCGCGCAGACAGCCACGGTCGCGCTGACCGTTGGAAGCGTCGGCAGCTTCTCGCTGTCCGCGAGCGCTGCCTCGGTCGTGCAAGGGGCTACGGGAACGAGTACGGTCACGATCACGCGGGCCGGTGGTTTTGCCGGTGCCGTGGCCCTCACCACGGGCACGCTGCCAGCCAACGTGACGGCGTCGTTCAATCCGGCGTCGGCAACGGGAGCATCAAGTACGCTTACCTTCACCGCGGGCGCGAGTGCCGCGCCAGGTAGCTACACCGTGGCCGTGAATGGTGCGGGAACCGGGGTGGCCAATCAGACAACGAATGTCGCACTGACGGTGACGGCGTCGGGCGGCGGCGGCGGGAACGTCGTGTGGCAGTTCTGCGACGCGAGTCGTGTGCCGGCGTGGCTGGCTTTCCGCTCTGGCGTCAGCGGCGCGTGGACACGGGTCGTCGCGGGCGCCAACAACACCTTCAGCTTCACGCTCAGCCAGAACCTGGGAGGCGTCGCGTTCGCCACCGCCTCGGGCGGCAGCTCGGAAGTCGAGGTGTCACTCGGCACACATGCCGAGTTGCAGTCGCTCGCGACCCAGGAGTGCGTGAACAATCCGTTGGGAGGCAAGACGCTCAATGGCTCTGTGACGGGCCTTGCGGCAACCGACCTCGCATCAATCTCTCACGGCGGCGCGACAGCGAACGCGACTTTCGCTGCCAGCAGCTACACGCTGCAGGATGTTGATACAGGTCCGCAAGACCTCTTCGCCTACCGCACGACGTTGACGGGCACGACGGTCAGCCGGATATTCCTGCAGCGCGGCGTGAATGTTGCCAACGGCGGAACGCTGCCCGTGGTGGATTTCAACGGGGCGTCGTCGTTCGCGCCGGCAACGGCTGCGATCACGATTGCGAACGGCGGAAGCGACAGTTTCTTCATGCTCCCTTCGTTCGCGTCTGCCAGCGGAGGCGAATCCACGCTCTTCTTCGACTTCACGGCGACCGGGACGACACGAACGCTGTTCGGCGTGCCAACCGATCGCCTGATCGCCGGTGACCTGCATTCGGTGATCGTGTTTGCCGCCGCATCGAACAACATCGACAGCCGCGGGGTCGTCTCGTACTTTCGAATCGTTGCCGACCGCATCATCACCCTCGGCCCGGTCTTGACGGTACCTACGTTGACATCGAGCAACTCGGGCGGACTGGCGCGGCCGCGCGCGCGCGCGACCATTCAAAGTGAGTACGGCGACGTGTTTCAAGCGTCGTTCGCCCAAAACAGCAACACCAAGACAATCAGTATCACGGTGACCCGAGCCTACCTTGGCGCGGCCACGGAGTACGATCTTGAAACGCCCGACTTCGCCGGTGTCGCCGGCTTCAACAGCACGTGGGGAATGACCGCCGGGGCGACCACGGACGTGACGGTTTCCGGTTTCGGGGGGGTCGGCAGCATCATCAACCAACCCGTCGACGGCACCACGTGGCGGCTCGCGCAGCGCAGCACCACGTTCACGCCGTAGCGGCTTGCGGCAGCGCCGAGACAGCAACGCCGCCGGGAGGTTCCGGCGGCGTTGTTGCGTCTGGCTGACCCGGATCCAGCCTCTGGGGCTGGCGCCTTCGGCCCTCGTGAATGTGATGTACATCGCGGAGAAAACCGCCCGGCGCGTGGAACCCTTCCCTGCTCACTTCGCCACGCTGCAACGGAATCCATCCAACGGATGGCGGCTTGGCGGGCAGCTGGTCACGGTGTACGCGACGCCGGTGGTCTACACGTATCCCGATGCGTTGCGCACAA
>JANOKE010001033.1:0-3781 GCA_031419135.1 Gemmatimonadaceae bacterium | reverse complement strand
GGCGCCAGGACCGTGTGCCTCAGTTGGGTCTGTCCGCCTCCCAATCGATCGACAAGCATCTCTGCCGCGAGTCGTCCGATCCGGTCCGGGTCGGAGGCCACGACGACCAGCGGAGGATGGACGAGCAGATCGTTGTCATCGAGCGCGTCGAACACAAGATTTTCGCTGATTGCGAGGGCACTGATCAGCAAATCCGCATCGAACGCAGTGCCGAACACCGCCGCAGCGGTCAGTACGTCGCGCGTACCGGCCGCGAGGCGGCCCAGTCGACGTGCGAGCAGTTCGCGTACGGCCGTCGGCAGCGACGCGTCGGGCAATGGCTCGAATCGCCATGTGCCTTCGTCAAACCGCAATCCACCGTCGTCGCTGAGCAGGCGCAGGGTCTGTACCGCAAACAACGGGTTGCCCTCGGTTTGCGCCAACACGTGATCAACGAGTGCCGCCTCGGGCGTCTGTCCGCTCAACGCGCTTCGCAGCCAGTGCTCCATCTCGTCTCTGGAGAGTCGGCCGAGGGCCATCTCCGAGAAGTTCTCATTGCGCGACAGCCGTGCCACGCGCTGCACGCCGTCCTGCGGGAGATCCTCCCGGCGGATCGTGAGACACAGGAGCAGACGCTGATCGGCAAGTCGTGGCACGAGCAACTCGAGCACGTCCCACGTCTCGGCGTCGGCCCACTGCATGTCGTCGAGGATGACCACCAACGGTCGGGCCTGCGCGGCGGCCGTCAGGTACTCTTCGATTTCCTGGATGAGCGTATAGCGCGCCGAATTCGCGATGCCCCCTGTGCCGGATGCGGTTGCAACGGGTGCACCAAGCCCCGGCACAAGCCTGCCCAACTCGCGCCACGGACGGGCGGGCACGATGTCCAGTGCGTGGATCGCGCCGATGATGTCGGTCCAAGGCCCATAGGGTGGGCGAACATCGGCTTCAAGGCAGCGGCCAAACAGGAGCGAGCCGGCGCGCACGCCCACGTCTGGTGCCAACTGCCGCAGCAGCGTGGATTTCCCCACGCCGGCCTCGCCAACAACGGAGAGCACGCCAGGCGATCCACTGCAGGCCGCATCGAGCAGCCGTCGAATGCGCTGTCGCTCGCTGGCCCGACCGACAAATGTATCGAGGAGCAGTGACGCTTCCTTCGTGACGCCAGCGCTGCCGGCCGCGGTGACGGAATTGCGACCACGCCGCTTGGATCCGTACAGCGCGCCGTCCGCTGCCGCAAAGAGCGAGTCGAGCGCGTCACCGTGCTGCGGGGCCGTGGCTACGCCAATCGACAGCGTCACACGCACGGGAGCACTCAACCCGTCGCGTCGCGCGCAGCCAGCCTGCTCGACAACGACCCGGAGACGTTCCGCAATCGACAGCGCATCGTCAATCGTCGTGCCAGGCAACAGCGCGACGAACTCGTCGCCCGCATAGCGCGCGACGAAGTCGCTTGGCCGGGTCTGCACGCGCATGACGTCGGCAATGAGGCGGAGCACGTCGTCGCCCTGCAGATGGCCGAACGTGTCGTTCACCAGTTTGAAGTGATCGATATCGATCACGAGCAGGGAGACGGGACGTTCGGTGGTCTTCCGCGCGTCCAGCACCCGCTGAGCGGTTTCGCGAAAGGCGCGACGCAGCGGCATGCGCGTCAGATCGTCCAGCTCCTGATCGGGTGCCGATCCCGCGCCGGTGCCCTCAATCGCCGGGGTGTCCTCGGCCCCATTGGACGGCGGTTCGTGCACCGCGCGCTGACTCCACTCCGGCACGATGCGCTCGAACACGGCGAATACGTCGGCGTCGAACATCGTGCCGACATCGAACCGCATCGTCTCGAGCGCCTGCTCATGCGTCAGCGCGCGCTTGTAACTGCGCACCGACGTCAGCGCATCATACACGTCGGCCACGCAGAGAATGCGCGCAACCAACGGGATCGCGTCACCCTTGAGTCCATCCGGATAGCTACGGCCGTCCATACGTTCATGATGCGAGCGAATAACCGG
Organism: Gemmatimonadaceae bacterium; assembly: GCA_031419135.1. Lineage (GTDB taxonomy): Bacteria > Gemmatimonadota > Gemmatimonadetes > Gemmatimonadales > Gemmatimonadaceae > Gemmatimonas. The sequence continues at coordinate 1,799 of JANOKE010001033.1, read as the reverse complement.
GATCACATCCCACGGAAATTCGATGCCCGCCAGCATCTCGACACCAGCCGTCGTGTGGCTGCGCATCAACGCCCACTCTTCGTCGGTGAGCTTTCCAGGCTTGTTCAGCACTTCTTCGGGGATCACGATCTTGCCAACATCGTGCAGGAGCGCGCCCATGCGAAACCAGAAGAGCTCCCGCGGGCCAATGCCAAGATTGGCGGCCATGGCGCAGGCGAGGTCGGCTACGCGCAAACAATGACCCTGCGTGTACCGATCCTTCGCTTCGATGGACTCACCCCATCGCCGCGCGACTTGCAGGAACTCGCTTTCCAGTCGTCCGGTTCGCTGGTCTATATCCGCCACGTCGCGCCGCGCGCGCAGCTGCGAGAAGAGACTGTGCGACCGGTTGAGATGCCGAAGCACGTGACCGCTGCGTCCCTGGCGACGCGCGAGTTCGCCGAGTTCGCGTGATACTTCCGCTTCGAGCAGCACATCCTGGCGGGCACGCGCAATCTCTTCGGCGCGACGAAACTGCGCTTCGGCCTCGTTCACGTCGCCGGTCTCTCGCGCGATAATCCCCAGCAGCTTGCTGGCCTGCCCAATCGCGGAGGCGTCTCCAGTGCCCGCCGCCAGATCGAGCGCATGCCGCACGCACTGCTGCGCGCGCGCAAACTCGGCGCGCGTCACCCACATTTCGGCAAGATTCACATCCAGCGAGATGCGCGCCGCTACGTCGCCCACGGCATCACTGATCTGGACGGCCTCGCCGAACGCCCGCTCGGCATCGTCCCAGTTGGCCGCCTGTGTGTGCAGCAGGCCGATATTGTTCAGCGCGACCGTGACATCTTTCGCGAGGCCGAGCGTGCGGTATTCGGCGAGACTCGCCTCGTAGTGGCGCTTCGCCTCCAGATGATCGCCGCGCACGTTGGCGATCACTCCGAGATTCTGCGCGGTCATGGCGGCGAGCTTTGCATCTCCCGCACGCAGCGACCGCGCGCGCGCGGTCAGGTAGAGCCGCTCCGCTTCATCAAGTTCCCCGAGTTGCCACTTCACGACCGCCATCCCGTTGATGGCGTGACCGCAGGCCGACTCGTCACCCCACGCTTCTGCGGAGGCTTCGGCAGCGGCCAGACAATCCATCGCCGCGTCCATATCCGCGTCACCGACATACGTGCGCGCAATCCAGCGCAGTGTCCGCGAGGCCTGACGACCATCGGCCTCGTCGACGGCGCCGTACAGCGCCAGCTCGTACAGACGCCGCGCCTCAGCGCGCGCCCCCCGTCGTTCCGCCGCTTGTCCGTTCTTGAGCAGTGAGTCGAACGAGACTGCGTCGCCGTCAGCGTCAGTGTCGTCGGTACTCGCGGCCGAAACCAGGGCCAGGCCACCTCGCGCGGCCACTCGTCGGCTCATCGCACCATCCTGGATGCGACGTGCGAGATAGCCGCAGCGCGGTTAGCAGACGTCTTTTTGGGTGGTCGGTACGACCCGCGAGTGATCATTCGGGTAGATGGTGCGTTGTGACGAGGGGCTGTCAACCACAGACGCCTACCACCGCCCGATGCAACTCCACACGAAAAAGCGCGAGGGAGAGGCCTTGACGCGTGGCACTCTCCCCCGGCGTTGATCTCGCTTCACGCGAGGATGGCTCGGCTACCCGTTCAGTCGGCAGTGACGGTGTAGCCGCTGAAGTGCTTGATGATGCGGAAGGCTTTGCCGTTGTTGGGGTCGAGCACCGTAGTAACGGTCGGATCGGTGAGCGCCTCGTTGATGCAGCCGGTCGGAGTGCAGAAGTCAATGCGCGTGCCGGCCAGCGCGGC
>JANOKE010001032.1:0-1151 GCA_031419135.1 Gemmatimonadaceae bacterium | reverse complement strand
CCGCATGGTGATGGTCGTGCCGCTGTATGAGGAAGACACCACTGGCGTGTACTACAACACCGCGGCCGTCATTGACGCCGATGGTCGTTACCTCGGCAAATATCGCAAAAACCACATCCCCCATTGTGCACCGGGATTCTGGGAGAAGTTCTATTTCAAGCCGGGGAATCTCGGGTATCCGGTGTTCGAAACGATGTACGGGACCGTGGGCGTGTACATCTGCTATGATCGCCATTTCCCCGAGGGAGCGCGTGCGCTTGGCCTGGGAGGAGCGGAGATCGTGTTCAATCCGTCGGCCACGGTGGCCGGGCTGTCCGAATACCTTTGGAAGCTCGAACAGCCCGCCCATGCTGTTGCCAACGCGTATTACATCGCGGCGATCAATCGGGTGGGCTACGAAGAACCGTGGCGCATCGGCGAGTTCTACGGGCAAAGTTATATCTGCGATCCACGCGGACAATTTGTTGCACAGGCCTCACGCGATCACGACGAACTGCTGACCGCTGAAGTGGATCTCGACATGATTCGTGACGTTCGCAACACCTGGCAATTTTTCCGCGATCGTCGCCCCGAATCGTACGGCGCGCTGGTCGCCCCCTGACTGCAAAGGACGGTCATGGCAGCATCAGCGGCGATCGTCCACGGATAGCAGTACGCGGCATCGCCCGTGCGGAACTGACCTTTGAGGTCGACCGTCCACAAATCGTTCGGCGCCTCCGCGACGGCGGTACGACCCCTGGATGCGGTTGACCGTACCCGATTGAATTTCCTATTCCGCACCTTGAAGCGAACGAACCTGTCGAGCCGAGGCCGCTCGAAACACTCGCACCCATGTCTGTGTGCGCACCGTCACAACAGCTGTTGACAGACGCGCGCGAAACGCACAGGATTATTAACCAGCGTGTCGTCGTCTGACTGACGCTCACATGCAAGAGCGTCGACCGAGTCACTTTGTTTCGGGCGAGTCACGAGTTGGTAGAGTGTGGGTTGCTCTCGCGGCGAATGCGGCGTGAGTTCAAGTTCCCCAACTCAGTGGAGGTGTGCTATGCGCTGTAGGTTTCTCCCCCCCCCCCCCGGGCACTGCTCATCGTCTTGGCGTTTGGCCTCGGTGCGTGCGGCGAGCTGACCAATGCCGAGCCAAGCGGACAGCA
>JANOKE010001031.1:0-1435 GCA_031419135.1 Gemmatimonadaceae bacterium | reverse complement strand
CACGGCTTTGTGGTATTCGATCGGAGAGCGCGAAGATTCTCCGTGTTTGCGTCCAACGGAGATCTCATCCGGACGCAGCCGCTCGCCGACCCCGCTGAAGGAGAGCAGCTAGAGGCCAGCGGAATGTTTCCCGATGGATCGTACCTTGCAATGAGCGCGTCACTCGAACGATCGCGAATAGCAGGAGCATCGCGTGCGTCGGCGCGACTACTGCGGTATTCAGCGAGTCGCTCCTCACCTGGCGCGATTGGAGACTTCCTTGTGTCCGAGGCCTATGTCGAACCTCGGCCTCGTGGTGGCCAATTTTGGACACAGCTACCCTTTGGAAGGCAGTCCGATTTTGTTGTTGACGACTCCACCGTTTTAACACTCACTGACGACAGCGCAGTCGTTCGCCAAACGATGACGGGTAAGGTGATTGAGACGATCGTATTACCAGCTCCGCCGCTCATGCCTATAACCGACAACGACCGGCGTGTCGCTCGCGAACGGTTCACGCGCGGTAACACGCCGATGATGCGATTGTTCGAGGTATTCGATCGCCTTCCGCTTCCAACGAGATTTCCACGATACGGCTGGAATGGTCCGAGGCGGATTCGGTTGCTTCGCACGACTGCCGCTCACCGTTTGTGGATTACCCGGTCTGGCGGCACGAGGGACAGTTCGCCATCCTGGGCCGTGTTTGAAAAGGGCAAACGCACGCACGAAATTGTCGGTTCGCGTGGGCCGTTGGAAATTCTCGACGAGTTGTCGGGGAACGTGCTGGTGCTAACGTGGGACGAGAATGATGTCGAGTCCGTTCAGCTGCGGCGACTCGAGACGGGCGTTCCACTGAGCAGTGGTCGACGGTGACTGAAGTCGGCGAGTTCGCTCTGATAGGGTAAGGCGTCGTCAGTAAATGGCCTGTACAGCCTGTACTTATGATGCTCGTGCAATTGTCATCCGCGCATGAGCATCGGCGCGCGCTGCGAGAGAAGATCAACCGCCTGTGGTCGCATCTGGACGAACGGGCGCGCCGGTTGTTTGCCGCGAGCGAAGCGCGGCAGCTCGGGCGGGGAGGCGTTTCGGTGGTGAGTCGCGCCTGTGGCTTGTCGTGCGTCACCATCACGGAGGACCTGCACGAGCTGGATGAGGGTAAGCGTCCGGAATTACCATGTCACCGCTGGTCAGGCGGTGGTCGGATGCTGAGCGGAGATTGTTGTTTGGGAATCGTGGCGCGTGGAACGCCACCGCCGGGTAGTGCGGACTACTGCTGACTCGCGGCGCCGTACAGATCACGCCAGCGATCGGGCAGGAGATCCGTCACCGGGACGTGTTCGCGGAGTTTGCGGAGCACGTCGGTGAAATACGGCAGCGGGGGCACCCCGTGTTGCGCGCAGGTGCGCATCAGCGAATAGAGCACGGCGGCGCGCCGCGCGGCCTCGTGCGAGCCGGC
>JANOKE010001030.1:0-1275 GCA_031419135.1 Gemmatimonadaceae bacterium | reverse complement strand
AACGCTGGGATACTCCGGCGATTCGGGCAGCGTTGTGGCTCTGCTAAAACGCGAGCTCTCGCTTTCCCAAAGTGATGATCAGGTGATTCAGGTCGCTCACGCCCCTCGTGCTGTGGTTGACAGTCGTCCCACGGCATCGAGTGTCGCATCGTTTTTCGCCCCGTGGAGTCTTGTTGCTGATGCTGATATGATCGTCGGTGGACTCCTTACTACGCGCCCGAATGGTGCGGTGGATCCTACCGGGTGCACCATAGGTTTCGCGGCGAAGCGGAACGGCATCACGGGCTTCGTAACGAACTCGCACTGCACGCAGGAAATGTACGGACTGGGCGGCACATACTCGGCATTCGGCCAGGTCTATCGCCTTATCGGTACCGAGACGATCGATCCAGATGGATATCTTTGCGCGCTATTGCCGCCAACGTGGTGCAGAGGGGCAGACGCCGCGTTCATCCAATCAAACGGTGTCGTGCCCTTCCGCATCGGGTCGATCGCGAAGCCGGTCAGCAGGAACTCCGGCGCCCTCACCGTCTCACCGAGCGACCCGTATGTTCGGATTGCGCAGACGGGTATCGCGGTCGCAGGGATGACCGTGGAAAAGATCGGCCGGACGACCGGATGGACCAGCGGCGGCGTTACGCACACGTGCGTTACGGCAATGATATCCCAGTTGTACCCGGACTGGAACTGGGTGTACAGGGTAGCGTGCTCCGACCAGACGCTCTACTCCGCGCAGGGAGGTGACAGCGGCTCGCCGGTGTTTCTCTGGCTTCCGTACTCACCAACCGAGGGTGGCGTACAGGGCGCGCTGCTTGGCATTCACTCGAGCCACGAGGCTTTTGGAAACAGCAAGTACTTCAGCCGAATCGACCGGATCATGAGCGATCTCGGCGGAACGTGGGAAATCCTTGGCCCACCGCCGGTCCAGCCGCTGCAGGCTATCATCTGGGGGTGGTCTGACGTACAAACGTCCGCGTCTTGCCAGCTTGTGTACACCGCACACGCTACTGGCGGGACCGGTGCGTACACGTTCTCGGCAATGACCACCGATGGCACCGTTGTCGGCTCCGGCATGAATTCGCTGACGCTGACCTTCCCCTCGTCAGGCCCACACTGGGTGTCCGTCACGGTGACGGACGCTCTGGGTGCGCAGTCTGCGGTGACAACGTCCGTGCAGGCAGAGAACTCAAACAACGAGTGTTACGGCGCACCGCCTGGCAATCCGTACTAGCGGCTGTACTGGCGGGCAGCGCGCTTCAATTTGCAGGCGTGCAG
>JANOKE010001029.1:0-5639 GCA_031419135.1 Gemmatimonadaceae bacterium | reverse complement strand
CACGCGACGCACCCCGTCGACGGCGGCGACGGCGCGCAGCAGATCGGCAAAATCGTGCGTGCCGTCGGAATACGAGTTCACCGTTTGCCCAAGTAGCACAACTTCGGTGAGCCCTTGCGCGACGACATCTCGTGTTTCCCTGACGACATCGTCCAGCTTGCGACTACGCTCTTCGCCGCGCGTGTCCGGGACGATGCAATAGGTGCACCGATAGTTGCAGCCGCGCTGCACAGGGATCCAGGCTTTCACACCTTCGAACCGGCGCGCGACGACGTCCTCGTAGTGCTCCTCAAGATCGAAATCGGTGGCCGAAAACCGCTCGCCCCGACGCGCCCCGTCCAGCAGGTGCGGGAGCGCGCGGTAGCCGTCGGGGCCCACCACCAGCGACACATGCTTGGCCTGGGTGAGCAATCGAGGCCCGAGGCGTTGCGCCATGCAACCGGTGACGCCAACAATGGATCCGGGCTTCATGAATCGTTTCAGTTCACCCAGCCGACCAATGACACGCGTCTCCGCGTTCTCCCGAATGGCGCACGTGTTCACGAGAATCACATCAGCGCCATCTGGTGCGTCCACGGGCGTATAGCCATGCGCCGTGAGGTTGCCATACATGAGCTCCGAATCGGAGACATTCATTTGGCAGCCGTACGTTTCGATGTAGACGGTTGGCCGGGGCGGCGCAGTCGGCGGCGCGTGGGGGAGAAGAGACGGGAGAAGGGAGACGGGAGACGGGAGACGACCGGACACTGGAGACGGGAGACGACCGGACACTGGAGACGGGAGACTGGAGACCGGAGACTGGAACCTTTCGGTCGGCTCGGCGTTTGCGGAGTGCAACGACTCCGCGATGAGCGCGGTCGACATCAGGGTCGGATTTGCACACCGACGCCCAGCAGCCACGCCGATTCCTTTGCGCCACCACCCACCAACGAGCGATTGGCCCGCTGGATGGAAAAGTCGATAGACGCCTGCTCGCGTGCGATGGGAATGCCCAACCCCGCCGTGAATCGAGACTCATCAACCACGGAGCTTCCCACACCGAAGGGCAGTTCGTTCCTGGCGTAACCTGCGCGCACCAGCAACGGTGATCCGCGCATACGCGGACCCGCTACTTCCGCGCCGGCGTGCCAATTGGTGGCGTCACGCGGCACCACCGCCGTGGAGCCCAGCGAACGCATCTGCGACCAGGCCTGTTGTTCGAGACCGACCGCAAAGATTGATCCCGGAATGCCATCGAATCGGATGCCTATGCCGAGTCGATTGGGAACGGTGGCTTCCGTACGCACGGTGTCGAGTACGCGCGAGTCGATGCCCCCTCCCCTGCGGAACGAGGCCATCGCGGCGAGACCCTTGCGTACTCGCCATTCGCCGCCCACCGACAGCGCGGAACCGAAATACACCACGCGAGAGGAATCCAACACGTTACCGAACTTCGTTGTGTCGGCAAAAATGCGTGAACGGGCCACTACGTTGTCGCCGGTAAACATGTGTGCTCCAAACCCGACACTGAATCGGTCGTTGATGCGCCACCCCGCGGCGGCTCGCAGGTCGGCGATCGCGCCCCGCACGTCCGATTGGTCGGTGGTGCTGACCGGATTGCCATCAATGATGACATCGCTGGTGGTGGTGGTCGAATAGCTGCGGTCGAGGAAGGTCGTGGCGCTCAACGCCACCGCGACATTGCTGCGCACGGGAAACGCCAGCATCAGCAACGGAATGCGCTGCGCGGTGGTTTTCTCCCGCACGGCGCCGGCACGCAGCGTTCGAAACTCCGGCTCGGTTTGCGCCGTGATCACTGTGCGCGAGATGCTGCCCAAGGCGGCCGGGTTCATTGGGCTTAACAAATCGAACTCACCGAAGGCACCGCCAGTTGCCGTGGCGCGGGTGCTGACGCCACCGACCGGATAACCAAAACCCAAACCGCTGAGCGTGCCCTGGGCGGCGAGCGGCGTTGCGGACGCCAGCACCGTGAGCACGACCGTGAACCAGCCATGACGAAATCGCATCACGGGATCGCCGTCTCCGAACGCGGAAGGTATGTGATGCGCAGGCGCGGTCGGAGTGTCGGTGATGCCTCGCTGGAAAAGAAACGAAGCTCCGCCGGTTGCGCTCCTTCGAGACTGATGCGAAATGCAATGGCGCGCGGCACGTTGGCCGGCAGCGCCCCCCAGGAGCGCGCCAAACTCAGCACATTGATGGCGCGCACACCGCTATCGCGCGGTACCAATCGCGCCGAATCAAGCGCCGCAAACACACCGTCAGCCGCCAGGTCGAGGATGCGCCGCATATCCGACACCGCCGTCGTGGAGGTGGGAATGAGCGGCAGCAGGGTGACGGTATCCTCGACCGAGGCAAACCGTGAGGGGCGCTGCGTGAGCAGGACTTCGGCACGCACAATCGTGCTGGAGTCACTGATGGCCTTGGGCAAACTGAAGCGCAGGTATGTGCGGTACGCCGGGAACCCGCCAACAACAAGCGTGGATGCATCCGGAGCGATGGAACCCCTGTCGACCAATCCGTACACCAGATACGCCAGATTCACGTCGGAGGTGGCCAGCGCGATTGACGTCGATGGGCTGACCGGAATGGGGGCGTAGGTGGTATCGGTGCTCGGGTCGAATCGCAGGTACGGCGCGGCGGCACCCTGCGAGAACGCAATGATGCGAAGCTGCCCACTGCCACCGCTGATGCGGAGCCCCACGCGCAGTCGCGAGTTGGCGGCAATCTTGGCCGCCATCACCGACTTGAGGATCGGAATACGCAGGGAGTCGCCTTGAATCGACGGCGTGATGACCGTCGAACCAATCAAGCGGTCGGGCCGAAACAGCGACTGCACGACCGTGCGCGACGAATCGTTTTGCGTGGTATCCACATCGTACGCTTGGATCGTGACCGGAACACGGCCCTTGCGACCCGTGGTATCGAGCGGCAACACGAGCGTGACAGAATCGACCGCGGTGATGCCTTCGCTGGCGCCGGTTCTGTTGGGGATGTACGAGGTGGGCAGCACGTCGAATCGCAACACACCGCGTGTGACCAACGTGTCTGGCCGATTCGCCAACAGCAACGTTGGCGACAACCCCAGTTCCGGATAGCCACCAAGCGTGGTGTCGAGGATGACCGCCTCAACCGTGGTATCCTTGAACGCGGTGGGTTTGGACGGACAGAGCGACGGACAGGCATCGCCGCCGCTGAATGTTTCCGTGCAGGCGGCCACGCCAGTGAGCAGCAGCGTGGCCAGCACCAGTGTGAGTCGCGAACGCTGCACGCACACCAGTGAACCTTGCATGTGCGTAGCGGCCTGCAGCGATTGCCAACGGTTGATCATGAATGACGTCACAGGGAATCGCTCAGGCATGCACGAGCGATGCGGGCGTGAAAGGAACAGGAAGCAACTCGGCCAACGACCAGCGCGTGGCGCGCCCATCGGGTGAAATTGCCACGATATCCAGATCGGGTGCGAATTCCATCAGCGCCTGCCGGCAGATGCCGCATGGCGGTGTCGGATCAGTTGCAGTGGACGTAATAACAACCCGCGTAAAACGACGCGACCCGGCAGCAATGGCGGCGCCAAGCGCAACACGTTCGGCGCACGTACCGGCCGGATACGAGGCGTTCTCCACGTTACATCCCAGGAACACCCGACCGTCATCCGCCACCAACGCGGCGCCGACCGGGAACTGCGAATACGGACACCACGCGTTCCCGCGCACGCCATCAGCGGCGGCGCGCAACAACGCCAACTCCGGATCGAGCACCGTTGGTGTGGCTCCCCCCGTTACACCTGCTGAACCGCCACCCGTCATGCGCCCAACAAGGTGGGGAGAAACGATGTCCCGCGCCCACGCCACGCGAGTCCGAACCAGTGTGCGACCGTCGCCCCAAGATCGGAAAACGTATCGCGCTCACCGACAGGGCCACCAATTACCCGGGCACCGGTAACCAGCAACGGCACACGCTCACGCGCGTGATCGGTAGATGGGGTAGTCGGATCGTTTCCGTGGTCGGCGGTAATGAACAGCAAGTCGTTCTCCCGAAGGGCAGACAACAGGCTTGGCAGGGCGCGGTCGAACACTTCGAGCGCTCCCTGAAACCCTCGAACATCGTTGCGATGCCCGTACAGTTGGTCGAAATCTACCAGATTCGCGAAGCAGAACCCACGCGCTGGGCCAGAAAGCCACTCCAAAAGCTTGGAAACCCCTTGGGCGTTGTCGGTCGTGTGATGGGATCGGAGTGATCGACCCGCAAAGAGGTCATCTACCTTACCGACTCCGTCGCGCGGAATGCCTGCCTCAGCGAGCATATCGAGCAACGTGGGTTCCGGAGGCGGCATCGAGTAATCGCGTCGATTGGCGGTACGCCTCCACGCCCCAGGAGTTCCTTGAAACGGGCGGGCAATAACGCGGGAGACGTCGTGTGGTGCCACGAGCTGGCTCCGAGCGATTTCGCAAGCCGCATACAGCTCAGCGAGGGGAATCCAGTCCTCATGCGCGGCAATCTGAAATACTGAATCGGCCGACGTATAGACCATCCAGGCACCGGTAAGGCGCTGCTCCTTGGCGAATTCCTCAATCACCGTCGTTCCGCTAGCCACGGTATTGGCGATAACTGGGCGACCGGTCGCCTCACTGAAGGCGCGAATAACCTGCGAGGGGAATCCGCGGGGATAGGTTGGGAACGCTTTGGCAAGATGCACGCCAGCGATCTCCCAGTGACCGGTCGTGGAATCCTTCCCGGCCGAACGGGGAAGCATGGTTCCCCATCCGCCATGGGGCTGCTCGACGGGATCCACCCCAGCGATTACCGAGAGATTTCCAAGGCCGAGCCGCTGGAGGTTTGGAAGACGAAGCCCTCCCACCGCCCGTGCCACGTTGCCGATGGTGTCGCTCCCGAGGTCACCGTAAGTTGTCGAGTCAGGCGCCGCGCCGCAGCCTACTCCATCCAGAATCAGAATGACGGCCCGCCGATCGGCGACCGCGTGCGTGGTCGGCGCGGTTTGGGCATGGGTCACCGCGACACCACCGGTTCGACCGGTGGGTGGGTGGGAGTCGTTTCGAAATACCGGCGCGGAGCCCGCAGGCTGAGTCCCACCAGCAGTTCATATGGCGACAGTCCACCCCGAGCGGCCACCTCGTCGGTAAACAAGCAGTCGTCGCCATCACACCCGATCAGTGTGGCGACGTCACCGATGGCGCAGATGGTGGAGAGCGACGTGACGTCCAGCATGGTCATGTCCATGGTCACCGTTCCGACAACCGGGACGCGTTGTCCGCGCACCAACGCTTCACCGCGGTTGGAGAGCGCACGACGGTACCCATCGGCGTAGCCGATCGCGACAGTGGCGATGCGTCTGGTTCCACTGGCGCGATAGGTGGCGCCATAGCTCACCGATTCCGTGTCGTGCACGTCGCGCAAATCGATGATGCGTGCGCGCAGATGCACCACTTGTTCGAGACCGAGCGCCGTTGTGGCGGTGGAGCCGTATAAGCCAATTCCGGGACGTGCGAGGTGACCCGGTGAGGGACCGCGTGCCGCGATGGCCGCGCTGTTGTCGCTGTGAATCAATGCATTGGGCGGCACCGCGCTCCCGAGCGCTCGCCGCGCGTCGAGAAAGCGGCGCTCCTGTGTTTCGCGCGACG